>CAZAMY010000151.1:0-6170 GCA_964485995.1 uncultured Sediminispirochaeta sp. | reverse complement strand
CGGCGGCAACTACATCGATAGTCCCGGTACTTACAGCTTCGATCAGCGCATCAAAGTCCATGTCCCGCACAACGACTTCACGTCCGAGTTCTTCACCGATTGCCTTCATCAGATCGATGTCGAATCCGGTAACCTCGCCCATTTCACGGTATTCAAACGGTCGGAACCCGGCTGAGGTACCTACTACCAGCTCGTCTTTGCCTTCCTGGGCTCCGCCTGCAAACAGGGCGCCGCCCAGGACGAACAACACTACCAATACTGCAACTAACTTTTTCATCGCCTTCCTCCTAAATAAATATACATAGTATCTCTATAAATATACATACTATACATTATTCGATTTTGCAAGAACTTCGTTGCAACCATTCGTTGCAACCAGCCTATTTTTAATGCGAAGGCCGGGGCAAAGCCAGCACCCGGCGGTCCGCCTATGCCGTCCGGCGGGCACTCCGATTCAGAAAATAGCGCTGCACCTGCGCCGCCAGCATACCGGCCAGCATCAGTCCCGCGCCGATTATCTTGAGGGCGACCGTCGCCTCGCCCAACAGGAGCACGCCCCCGATCAGTGCGAATACCGACTCCAGACTGAGAATAATGGCTGCATGAGCCGGCGGGGCATCCTGTTGAGCAATCACCTGCAGCGTATACGCAATTCCTACCGAACCGATACCGCCGTAGAGAATCGGCACGGCCGCGGCCAGGATGTCCGTCAAAACGATCGTCTCCTGCCACAGAGCCGTCAACAGACTGAGCACGGCACAGGTAAAAAACTGGATAATCGACAGGGGAACCGCCGGAAACATCGGCGAAATCCGGCCGAGCAGCAGCACATGTAGAGCAAAGAAGAGAGCACATGCCAATACCAGTGCATCGCCGATATTCAGCCCCACTCCGGGCGCCTCATTCAGCAGGTACATTCCGGCCACCGCCAGCAGGGCCCCCACCCAGACTCCGACCCCCGGGCGCCGTCCTACCACCAGCCCTAAAATAGGAACGATGATTACGTATAATCCGGTAATAAAGCCGGCGTTCCCGGCGGTAGTGTACACTATTCCCACCTGTTGAAAGGAGGCACCGAGGAACAATGCCACTCCGGCTAATACCCCGTACAGCAGTAGTTTAAGCCGGTCGGCCCCGGGCGCTCGGGTCGGGTCGGCATCGCCGACCTCGGGCTCGGGCTCGGGCTCGGCCGGGCGAATGAACAGAAACGGAACCAGCGACAGCCCGCCCAGCAGAAAACGCACCCCGTTGAAGGTGAACGGCCCGACGTACTCCATACCTATGCGCTGGGCAACGAAGGCGAAGCCCCACACAGCGGCGGTAATCAGCATAAAAAAATCGGCTCGTATTGCTCTGGAGTCCATCAGATGAGACTCTCCAGTTCCACTCCCTCATCTATCAGACTCTGGGCCTTATCCAGCATGGCGGCGGTGGCGGTTGCGCCGACCCGGGTCACCCCCAGGGTTTTTACCCGCAACAGATCTTCCAGACTCCGGATACCACCAGCAGCCTTCACCTGGACACCCGGTTTGGCATGCTGCAGCATCAGCTTCAAGTCTGCGTTAGTCGCGCCGTCGTAGGCGTACATACCGTTCTCCCGCTTGGTGAACCCGTACCCGGTCGAGGTTTTTATAAAGGCCGCACCGGCCTCGCTGCAGATCTCACAGAGCCGTATGATCTGCTCGTCCTGCAAAAAGTCGTTTTCAAATATGACCTTCAGGATCGCGCCCCCCTCGACGACAGTCCGGTTCAGCAGTTCGACCTCTTGCTGTACGTACTCCCACTCGCCGCTCAGGGCTTTGCCGATATTGATCACCACATCCACTTCGGTCGCGCCCTGCTCTACCGCCCGCCGGGCCTCCATGGCCTTTACCTCCGGGGCACTGTTGCCGTGCGGAAAACCACAGACCGTACCAACCAGAACCGAGCTGCCGGCCAGCAGCTCGGCCGCCGTTTTCACCGCATACGGTTTGATACATACCGAAGCGGTATCATATCGGGCTGCCAATTCACAACCCGCCTTCAAATCCTCGTCGGTCATGGTCGGGTGCAGCAATGAATGATCGATCATTTTTGCTAGTTCGTGTACAGTAGTTGACATATTTCACTCCTAATCCTGATACAGCATAAATCCGAGCATATCCTCTTCGGCAGTCTCGCGGGTAAAACGCCGCAGTTCCTGCTCCGACAGTTCGACAAACTCACCGAAAGTGGAACTTGCATCACTGTCCACGTCGGCGGTGTGCTGGACATAGGTGGTCTGATAGAAGGACAACTTTTTATCCTGGTGAATCCCCATTTCCAACAGCCGTCGAGCTGCTTTCTGCATCAATTTTAATTTATTAATTAAATCCTCATCAGATACAATACTCCACACCCCGAAGAAAATGGGCTGATTGTGGTTGTTCATATCCCCGATAAACTCCCCGCGCACCAGCTGTTCCCTCTCCTTTCCCAAATACGGCGCAAAGTCGAGGTGTTCGGCCAGCTTACGGTCCGTGGCCAGAAAGTTCCCGTTTTCCGGGTCGAGGGTAAAGATCATCACATTCTCGATGGCCTGCCCGTAGCTCTTGAAGAGGGCCCCTTTGAACTGTTCGATATCCACCCGTTCCCACAGGTGATCGAGACGGCGTCTGATGTCCAGTGTGGTTTCCAGAAACATATGCTTCAGCTGCTGGTTGTCGCAGCGAAAGTTGTCAAACTCCGCCTCGAGCTTCTTGCGGCTGAGTTTTCCCATAAAATAGGAGAGCACCACCCGGTAGATCGAGCGTATGTTGTGATATTTACTGAACTGGAGAATCAGATCGAAAAGAAAGATTTCAATCTTACGCAGCTGCCAAATATAGGCTATCACCTCGGTTCGGGAGGTAGTGGCGCCGATAGTGTAACTTTCGGAAAGCCGCTTGAACTCATTGAAGCGCCGTTCGAGCTTCACATACCACTTGTCCACGCCTTTCACCGGCTTCTGGAAGCGGAGGGTCCAGGTGGTTCCCTCGTGCGGAACGCTTTCTATGTGGATGTTCTCCGGTCCGAAGGTCGAATATATCTGTATGCTGCCGAGCCCTTCCCCTTCCCGGCGATTTTTAGTGGTATTCCCTACAAAGGCCGGATATCCGTGTGCATCCTTCTCCAACATGTCGGCCGACATGCCCACCCCATTGTCGGCTATCCGCAGCACAACCGCCTCGCCTTCATCGGTCATCTCAATTTCTATCAGCCCCTTGCGGCCGGCTTCGGCAATTGCCTCGAGGGCATTCGACACGATATTGACCAACGCACGCCCAAAATTGACGTAGTAGCCCAGGACAATCGGCGAAGCGGTATCCAGTGCCAGATTCAGGCGACAACGCAGAGAGGAGGCTTCGATGTAGGGAACAATTCGCTCGAGCAGCAGATCTTTCAGATTCACCTCATGGATACTGCTCATAGTATCGCGAAAGGCATTCAGGATATTGATGAGGGTGGTGGTTTCGCGGTTGATATCCTCGATGATCTTTCCGCAGTTTTCGATGGTGAGCATATCCACCATACTCGAGAGCAGGCGGATGGTCTTACGGGCATCGTGGCGGGTTTTTCCGATTTCCTCGTTCAAATAGAGCTGATTCCCCCCGTACCCGCTCCGTCCCATGCCAATCTCATCGCGACTGGCAAACAGATGATAGTAGACCAGATTGCGGTAAACCGTCGTCTGACCGAGATTGAAGCCTTTATTCTGAAAGAACTCCAATGTATCGGTCTGCTTCTCCCACAGGTAGAGATAGACAGTCGAGTCTTCCGGAATATTCTGGGCGAGATGCTCGATAAACAGAGTACCGATTCCCCGCCCCCGGCCGAAGGGGCTGGTTACCAGCTTGTAGATGTTGAAGCTGCGCCGCTCCTTATCCGCATATACCAGCAGATAGCCGAGGATTTCCCCCTCCTCTATCCACACATAACTGTGAGAATAGTCCTTCTCGATCGTGCTGTCCTTGATGTAGGGAGACGGAATAATAAATGTGTCGATGTGCAGCAGCGGGTTGCGCTGGATTCGCTTTTCCAATTCCGGGGTCAATAACTGAATGGCATTGGCCTGATCGGTACTCATACTTCCCAGTATAACAGCAAATTCTGCGCCCTTCTATGCCAACGGCCGCATAGCATGGCCTTAACGGGAATAGAACTCTACTACCAGCTGTACATCCGAGAGTTCGGGGAGCTCCGCGCGCGGGGGAGCATCTTTGACGAGGGCTTGTAGTTGGTCAGGGTCAACCTCAATCCAGCCGGCTGAGGGGGTTGTGGATGCCTCGAGAGCGGCCCGCCCAATAGCCCGAACCCCCTTTTTCGGGTTCAGCGCAATCCTATCGCCCGATTTCACCTGAAACGAGGCGATATTGGTCGTTTTCCCGTTCACCAGCACATGCCGATGGCTCACCAGCTGCCTGGCCTGCGCGCGGGTCGCGGCGAAGCCGGCATTGAACACCACACTGTCTAAGCGCATCTCCAGCATGCGCAGCAGGTTATCCCCGGTAATGCCCTTTTGCCGATGGGCCTCTTCGTAGAGACGCTGCAGCTGCCGGGCAGTGAGACCGTAGGAGAACATAAGCTTCTGTTTCTCACCCAACTGTTTTCTATATTCACTAATCCTCTCGCGGTAACGCTTACCCCGCTCTTTGCCGGGGGCGTTGGGCTTGCGCTGCAGCAGACGGTCGTATTTCGGGTTTGCAAACAGATTCACTCCGAAGCGCCGCACCAGCTTTCCTTTCTTATCACCATATAGAGACATTGCACACTCCTATCTATACATTACTAATTTAGTAATATTTATAGCCGGATTTGTCAATACCAATCTGCTTCCTTATCGATGCCGCCCTGTTCATTCCCGGCTCGATATGCTATCATAGAAACCGTGCAGAACGCACATATCGATACAAAGGAACTACATGAAATTTACAGAATTCAATTTCTCAGAACAGGTACTCGCGGGCATTCAAGGTGCGGGTTTTACAGAATGCATGCCCGTGCAGTCGGAAGTCTTTCAGCACGCCCTGGAAGCGAAGAAAGATGTTACCGTCCAATCCCGCACAGGCACCGGCAAAACCGCCGCCTTCCTGCTTACAATCTTCGAACTATTCTCCCGCAACCCGGAAAAAAATCATAAGGCGCTCATCATTGCTCCCACCCGTGAGCTGGCAGTTCAGATAGAACAGGAGGCCAAGCTTCTCGGCACCAATCTGCCCTATAAAGTCGGCAGTTTTTACGGGGGTGTAGGCTACAAACAACAGGATCAGCTGCTCAAAGAGGGAGTTGATATCATAATCGGCACCCCGGGCCGGCTGCTCGACTACGCAAAATCAAAGAAACTGCAGCTGAAAGAGGTCGATATCCTGGTAATAGACGAGGCCGACCGTCTCTTCGACATGGGGTTTCTCCCCGATCTGAAGAAGATGCTGCGTCAGCTGGTAAAACCGCAGGAACGTCAAACCATGCTGTTTTCAGCTACCCTTGGCACCCGGGTTGCCCACCTCGCGTGGGATTTCATGAACAGTGCCGAGGAAATCGTTATCGATAACGACCGGGTAACGGTAGATGAGATAACCCAGGAACTGTACCACACCTCGAATGAGGAAAAAATGCAGCTCCTGCTTGGCCTTCTCCAACGCGAACAACCCGCCAACGCTATCATCTTCAGCAACACCAAAGATATGGCGGTAAAGCTGGCCAAACGGCTCGAGCTGAACGGCTATCACGCCGAGTACATCATGGGCGACCTGCCCCAAAAAAAGCGGCTCTCTATCATCAACCGCATTAAAGAGGGCAAACTGGAAATATTAGTGGCCACAGATGTAGCTGCCCGGGGTCTTCATATCAACGACCTCGATCTGGTTATCAATTTTGACATCCCCGAAGATCCGGAAAATTACGTCCACCGTATTGGCCGCACTGCCCGTGCCGGAAAAAGCGGCAAAGCTATCACTTTAGCCTGCGAGAAGTTCGTGTATGGGCTTGAAGCTATTCACGACTTCATCGGACTGAAGATTCCGGTGTTCTGGCCGGATGAGTCGTTACTGGGAGCAGAGGACAAGAGCAAGGGCATGCGAATCAGCGGCAACAACGCGCAGAGAGGCGGAGCTTCGAGAGGGTCTTCAAGAGGCCCCTCAGGCAGATCTTCCGGCACATCCCGCAGATCTTCC
>CAZAMY010000150.1:0-6171 GCA_964485995.1 uncultured Sediminispirochaeta sp. | reverse complement strand
TCGTGATGGGTATCGCCGTCTCCTTCAGCTTCGGCATCTGGGGCAGCTTTACCATTTTCGGTCAGAATATTTTCGGTCTGTTCGACTACTTCGGAAGCAACATCAGTCTGCCGCTGGGCGCCCTGGGTGCCTCGATTGCAGTCGGCTGGTTCTGGAAGAAAAAAGGCGCCACCGACGAAATTACCAACGACGGCGAGCTCACTTCGGTTCGCGGCGTAGCCAACACCTGGTTCTTCCTGGTACGCTACATCATCCCGATTTTTATCTTCGTCATCTTTCTGTCGAGCATCGGTCTGTTGGCTTTCTAATTTAGTTACTAACTCCAATTTGGATTTCTTTTTCTGCCGCTCCTGTATCGGGGGCGGCTTTTTTTTATGATTTAAAAATAAAAATGTGCAGAGTCGTTTTCCCGGGTTACACTATTAATCAAAACAGTGATACGGGAGAGAGACAATGTATAAGCAGAGCCTAGTGCTGTTCCATATGCTCGCCATCCTTGCGCTGCTGCCAGCCAACGAACCGCAGCCGATTCAGTTCGAACAGCTTGCCTGCCGCGGACTGCTGGGCTACTATTTCCAGTCGTCATCCGAGCTGAATGATCCCGGCAGCCATCAGCTGGGAGTGTATGGAATGCGCACCTTATTCGACGGCGACCGGTACACCGGCTGGTCGGAGGGCGTCGACGGTGGCGGTGTTGGCGAGGTGTTGTGGCTGCAGATTCCCGAAGGCAGCGATACACTGGCCGTGATCAACGGGTTTGCCCGCAGTTTGAACCTTTTCCAGAAAAACAACCGTGTAAGGGAAATCGAAGCCGGGCTGTACTATGCCCTGCTGCCTGAGATGATGATTAGCGAATTGGGGCCGACGTACCTGAATGTACCAACCGGTATGAGCACCACTCTTCGGCTCGAAGATTCACCGGAGCTCGAGCTGTATTCGCTCGATTTCGACTGGGATCGGGCTGCAGCCGGATACAAAGCGGTAACTGCCGCCTATCCGGATTTCGCTGCCCGGGAGGGGCTGCCACCACAGCTGCAGAGCAGGACGTATCTGCTGCGCTTGGAAATTCGGGGTATCTATCCTGGAACCGCTTGGAACGACACCTGTCTGACCGAATTGCGGGCTTTTAATGCGGGTACCCTAACTGCGGCGGAAGTGTATAGCCGGGAGGGGCAACTGTGGTACTCCCTTGAAAGCGGAAGCGGGGTACTGCGCCGGGTTCTCTACCGAGAACGCGGGGCGGCTTACGAACCGGTTGAGTTGGGACCTCAGGGGCGCTGGGTGACGGCTATTAGGACGCCCCTGGAGACCGGTGGTCGGGTAGCTACCGATTTTAGGCTGTTCAAACTGCCGTATCCCGAGCCGGTCGAACTGGAGGCTTTCAGCAAGGCCGTGAGAGCCGGCGGTATCCCGATAGGGTTTGACCGCCGCCGCGGCGTGACGCTCCTGCTGATGGACGACGGTTCTGAAATCGAGCTGGATGATACCACTCTGCTGCCTTAAAAGTTCTCCAGCAGTTCCGCCAGGTCTGGCTGTTCTGTAATTCTGATTTCGCTTGCCTCGGCGCTGTGCAGCTGCTCCTGCGACACGTAGCCCCATTGGGCCAGCCAGAGGGCCACACCCATAGGAGCCGCCGACAGCAGGTAGTCAACCTGGTCTTCGACATAGACTGTGTCCTCGGGAGGGTAACTCCCGGACTGAATGATCTGCTGCAGACGGGCCATTTTACCGTCGGATTTGACTGAATGAATTTGTTCCGGCGGAAAGTCGATGTGGTGATACTGCAGAATATCCTCAACATCGGGCTGCCGTTTGGTTGTAAGAATGTGGATGTGCTCGAATGAGCTGCGGGCGGCCAGAGCCTCGCCGATTTCCGCAAACAGCGGGTTGAGCTGAAGCCAGAGCGTATGGTGCTCATTGCGCAGAAAATCGCGTTCGGTATAGAAAGCCTGTTGATATTGCGGCAGCTGATGCTGCAGGCGCCGCCGCAGTAAATCGAAGTCAGTCTGGGACTCTACTTCGAGATCCCGCTCGATCGCAATAACAATTGGGATGAAGTCCTCCGCTCCCCGCAGGTACGGGCGCAGCTCTCTAAACCTGCGTTGTCTATCTGTATGAATTGCATCTATATCAAAAAATTTTTCAGCATCATAACTGGTCTGTAGTCGTCCCCAGGCGTTTTCGGCAGCCAGCATGCATTCGGATACGCTGTCGCAGATGACGCCGTCGAAATCGGTTACCAGTACACTTGATCCCATGCTGTCCTCCTATCCGTGCTTTTGGGCGTGTTGGCCGTCGGCGCGCCAGACGTAGCAGCTGTCGATGAAGTAGTTCTGCACCTGTTCCTTTGTCGGAACATTGGTGGTTTCGGCACGGGTCTGGTAGGTAAAGGCCGCCTGTACGATGGCCGGAGCCATTGTGATGATGAGCTGGGTGAGGTGAGCGCAGGCCTTGGGCCCGCCCACTTTCTGTAAAACCGAACGGGTGAAGCCCGATTCGATATTCAGCCCGACCAGTTGGTCGTAGAGCCTCTGCAGGTCGCGGCACTCGCTGTGCGGTACGTCTTGGAACTCCACCTGTACAGCCTCGATCTGCATACTGGCGGTATCGATTTCTATGCGCGCTCGAATTGTGTGGAACCGTCCGGCTGCAATTTTAGCACCGGAAAACCCGTTAAAATCTATATGCCGGTCGTCCCGCAGCTCGCCGACGGTGGCCAGGTGTCCCGGCCGGAGCTCGTAGCTGCGCATTTCGATTGTACGGCTGGCTACCGGATTACTAATATTGGCTGCGGTGTCATTTGTTTGTATAGTATCGTTTTGCATGTATTCATTGTATCCCAAAACTGAATGTTGTACTATCTCGGTACTGTACTATGTATGCAAAAATTGTTTTTAATATTACGAAAGTTATATTATAATTCTGCCTACACCTATGGAACGGCTTCCGGACACAATATCCGAATTACCGGCGCGCGAACGACAGAAACGCTTCATCTATTTACTGGATGACATGCAGAGTTCGCTTGAAATTATGAAATACCTCATTAGCTTCGGCCGCTCTCAACTGCCGTTTACGGAAGAGGAGTGCGCGCAGGGACGCATTTTTGAAGAGTGTTCGATTACCGTTCGCTACCTGTTCATGCGGCAAAATGACAGCAGCACCTACATCCGCGTAAATAGCGACTCGCAGGTGCTGCAGGGTGTGCTGGCAGTTTTTGCCGAGATCTATCAGGGCTGCAGCGCCGCCGAAATCCGTGCAGCCAAACCGGAGTTTCACACCTATCTGCCGCAGGGCTTAGTTCCCTCATTTGAGCGTAAGAACGGCCTGCGGCGGCTCTACTTGCGGCTGCTCGATGCAGCGGGAGGGTGGTAGCCCCGGCTGCTGGGTGACCCCGCCGGGTTACCGCATATTCATCCCGCCGTTGATGTCGATGGTTTCGCCGGTCATGAAGGGTGTTTCGAGAAGGAAGCGGACCGCCCGTGCAATTTCCTCCGGCTGCCCGGCATGGCCCACCGGAGTGGCCTTCATAAACTTTTCCAGTTGATCCCTGGGGGTTGCTTTGTCATGGAAGGGCGTCAGGATGATTCCGGGGGCAATTGCGTTCACTCTGATATTCGGGGCGAGCCCTTTTGCACAGCCGCGGGTGTAGGTGTCGAGAGCGCCTTTAGCCGATGCATAGGTGATTGCGGTTGGCGATCCGTTGCGGGCGGCCACCGAAGTCATGTTGATGATATTCGCTTTTTCGGTCTTCTTCAGCAACGGCAGCAGCAGTGCTGTGACGCGCATCGCTGAAAATACGTTCAGCTCGAACGTGCGGGTGGCGATATCCCAGGTCGTCTCCTCTAAAGAGTGGCGTTCGAGCAGGTCGCCGGCATTGTTCACCAGCACGTCCAGTCGGTCGGTGTGTACTTTTACCTCATCGGCCAGTTTTCCGCAGCCGGCGTCGGTTGCCAGGTCGGCTTGAATCAGGATGGGGGTTCCTCCTCCGCTTTCCACTGCCTTAGCCACCGCCTCGGCTTCGCTTTTACTGCTGTGATAGTGAACAAATACGGTGTTGCCGCCGGCCAGCTCTTTGGCCGTAGCGGCACCTATTCCGGTGCTTGCGCCGGTTACTACTATGTACTGCATTACACATCTTCCTTTTTGAATTATTTGTTTATATTGTAATAAAAAATAATCAGCGGTTCAAATTTGTAGCCGTCTGCTTGCAGGGTGGAGCCCGGGCGGTATACACTCTCTGCTATGCAGAGCACTCATCAGCTGTACTGTGCCGATTCGCGCCATATGGAGCCGATTGCCGATAACTCAGTCGACCTGGTAGTTACCTCACCACCGTATCCCATGATTTCCATGTGGGATAAACAGTTTGCTTCCTTTGCCCCGGAGATCGACGCAGCACTGCGGCGGAGCGACGGGGTGGCCGCCTGGGAGGCGATGCACCGGCAGCTCGACCGGGTGTGGGCCGAATGCAGCCGGGCAGTGAAGCCGGGCGGGTTTATATGTGTGAATATTGGCGACGCCACCCGGACGGTTGATGGAGATTTTCGCCTATACAGTAATCACAGCCGGATTATATCTGCTTTTCATACGCTGGGACTCGTCCAACTGCCGGCGGTGCTCTGGCGCAAGGCAACCAATTCGCCGACGAAGTTTATGGGCTCGGGTATGTTGCCGGCCGGCGCCTATGTAACCCTCGAACATGAGTATGTGTTGATCTTCCGCAACGGTGGCAGGCGTCAATTCAAAACCGAATCTGCCCGGGCAAACCGCCGTCGCAGCGGCCTCTGGTGGGAAGAGCGCAACCGCTGGTACTCCGATGTGTGGGAGTTCAAGGGCAGCCGGCAGGGGCTGTCGGGGGCTGACATAGGCTTTGATGGTGCTGCAGCGCGTGAACGCAGTGCAGCCTTTCCGTTTGAGCTTGCGTATCGGCTAATCCACATGTATTCTGTACAGACCGATGTGGTGCTCGATCCGTTTGCAGGAACCGGAACCACTCTAACGGCGGCAATGGCCGGGGCGAGAAACTCGATCGGCATCGAGCTCGAAGAATCGTTTGTTGAACAGGCCCGCCGGCGTCTTCTTGGTCTAAAAATGGAGCTGAACAGCTGCAGCCGGGACAGGCTGCAGCGGCACAAGCTGTTCATCGAGGATTACCGCACTCGAAAGGGTGCACCAAAACACTACAACGAGTTCTATCGATATCCGGTAGTAACCTCCCAGGAGACAGATATTCGGCTGCCGTTCATAGCTGATGTGTATTCCCGGGAAAAGCATATAACCGCCGAACACACCTGGAAAATGGAGTAAAACGATGCAGTTTCTGCTGTTCGATTTTGACGACACTCTGATAAGTTACGATGCTTCCGAGGCTTTCGGTTTAAGGAAGGCCCTTGAGGAGTTCGGAATTTCCGCCGAAGCTCGTCTGTTCGATATCTACCGTGAGGAGAACCGCAAGCTCTGGCGGCTTATCGAGAGCGGGGAGATTACCTCCGATGAACTGCGGGTTCGCCGTTTCGAGAAGCTGATAGAAATTGGCGGTATTACCACTGATGTGGCGGCCAGAGTTTTCAGCGAGACATATCTGAAGCACTTTTCCGAGTCCAAGCAGCTGGAAGATGGCGCCCGCGAGTTGCTGGAATATCTGCACCGCCATCCGCAGTTCACAAAAGCGATCATTACCAACGGCTTCAAGGATACTCAACGCAAGCGCCTCAGCGTTGCCGAAGTGGAACACTACTTTGACCATATCTTTATTTCTGACGAACTGGGCGCCAAGAAACCGGATCGGTTGATTTTCGAGCGGGTGATGGAGCGGCTCGGAAATCCGTCTCCGGAGGCGGTGCTGATAATCGGCGATAATCTGGTGTCCGATATTATGGGCGGCAAGCAGTACGGCCTGCGCACCTGCTGGTACAATCCGAAGCGGATTGAGGCCGGAGAATACAGCCAGTTCATAGATTATCATATTCAGCATTTGCGCGAGCTGCCCGGCCTGTTGGGACTTTAATCCAGATCTATACTGCCTGCAATCTGCAGCAGCCTGTACTTTTTTTCTAACTTGATAGAGAACAGGGGACATGATAGAATTAATTATGCCATCATTTCTATGGTGTCATGGAGGCATTCTATGAATCAACTTACCTTACGTAATATTCCGGAAGATCTAGA
>CAZAMY010000149.1:0-6248 GCA_964485995.1 uncultured Sediminispirochaeta sp. | reverse complement strand
AACGATTTTGCCAATGTGATCGACTCTGAATCCGCCCGGAAAATCGAAGCGGCCGCCAGTAAAGTCAAGGAAGCAACCGGCGCTGAAATTGCGGTGGTTACAGTTGAAAGCGTTGAACCGTATGCCGATATCAACGAGTACTCCATCGAGCTGGCAGAGAAGTGGAAAGTCGGTGCGGCGGACCAGGACAACGGGATTATCTTCGTAATGTCCATGGAAGAGCGGCAGGTCCGGATTGAAGTAGGCTATGGGCTGGAAGGTGCGATTCCCGACGGCCGGGCTGGAGAAATCCTTGATGAACAAGTACTTCCGTATCTGCAGCAGGGAGATTTCGGCACCGGATTTCTGGCCGGTACAATCGAAGTTGCCCGGGAAATCGCCGCCGAGTATAATGTAGAGCTGGGAACCCTGGATGCACCACCGGCACCAAGCCGGTCGGAAAGCAGACGCGGCAGCGATGGCGGTGGAATTCCGGGCGGATTGATTTTCTTCATTTTGATCTTTTTCTTCGGCGGAGGCCGAATATTCTGGCCGCTATTCTTTTTGAGCGGCATCACCGGCGGTCGCCACTATCGCGGAGGTTTCGGTTCGTCCGGATTCGGCGGCGGCAGCTTCGGTGGCGGCGGCAGCTTCGGCGGATTCGGCGGCGGCGGATTCGGCGGCGGAGGTGCCAGCCGCGGCTTTTAGCAGAGTGAATAACAAATGAGGTGCTTTTAAAATTACATATTCGGAGGAATAAATGAGCGGAAAGAGCAGAGCGGGCTTGATAATAAGCATCGTTGTGATTGTGGTAATTATTTTCAGTCTTTTCTCCTGGTTTATCAGCACGCGCAACCAGATGGTAACCCTGGAAGAGAACATCGATGCAGCCTGGGCAGAAGTAGACAACCAGCTGCAGCGGCGCAGTGATCTCATCCCGAACCTGGTGGAGACGGTAAAGGGCTTCGCCTCTCAGGAACAGGAGGTGTTTACCAATATAGCCAATGCCCGGGCAAAGTTGGCCGGGGCCGGCAGTGTACAGGAGAAGGCGGAAGGCTATAACGAACTGCAGGGCGCCCTCAGCCGGCTGCTGGTGGTAGTAGAAAACTATCCCCAGCTCAAGTCGAACGAAAACTTCATTCGCCTGCAGGATGAACTGGCCGGCACCGAAAATCGCCTGGCCGTAGCCCGTAAGCGCTACAACGACGCGGTACAGCAGTTTAACCGCAGAATCAGAATGTTCCCCGGCTCCATAATTGCCGGGATGCTCGGTATGGAGAAACGGGACTATTTCGAAATAGAGGAGAGTGCCCGGGACGTACCGGAAGTCGATTTCAATTCGTAGCGCTGCACCGGTTTACACCCCAAGTCTCAGCAGCAGCGGCCGCTGATCCCGAAACGTCAGTTTCGCGGTGTCAGCGGCCTTTTTATTCGGAGGTCAGATCGTAGCCCAGTGACCGTATGGCGGATTTTGCTTTTTTAACCGCCGCCACAACCATATCGTACTGCTGTTCGGCTGAATCGCTGTTTCCTTCGGCGATAGACTTTTCAATGGTTTGGGTGAGTTCCCGCAGTTGTCTATACTGTTCACGAAAGGTGCGGAAGTTCTCAAAGCCAGCCAGACGAGTGGTTTCGCCCTTCTCTATCCATGATTCCAAGAGAGTCTTAGCCAGGTCCGGTACATGTTCGCTGCGGTTCTCATTGCTAATCCAGGTGCGCAGCCTTACCGCCCACTCCTGCAACACCAGGGCTCCGATAGTAAACTGGCTCTGTTGACTGCTGGCCAGGGTATTTACCTCACCAGTATCCGACTCGCCCTCGCCGGCTTCGCTCTGTTCATCTATCTTGAACTGCTCGATTTCACCGGCCAACTCGGCAGCGTTTTTTGTATTCCGGATAACCATGTCGGTCATATTGCTCTGAGCATAGTTTACACTCTGGGTTTTGTCGGTAAGGGTTTTCAGATGGTTTACCGTTTCCTTAGAAAAGTCCCGCAGCGACTGGAGATTTTCAGAAATATCGCTGACACCACTAGTCATCTCGTCAGAACCGGACTGAATCTCCTGGGTAACGTCCTGCAGGGTTGAGACTGCGTGCAGCATCTCTTCGCTGCCGGTAGACAGCTCGCCGGCACTGGAGGCAATCTCACTGAAGGCCTGTACGAAGTTGTTGACTTCGCGATTTACTTCTTCAAAGGTTTGCCCGGTTTCTGCGCTAATCTCTGTGGCCTGCTGAATCCGATCCACAATCCCCTTCAAGCGGGACGATATCTTCTTGGCACTCTCGCTGGTCGAGGTAGAAAGGTTGCGGATCTCCTCAGCCACTACTGCAAATCCCCGTCCGGCATCGCCGGCGTGGGCGGCTTCAATGGCGGCATTCATCGCCAGAAGATTGGTTTGTGCGGCGACCTTGTTGATAACGGTGATCATATCCATCATATCCTGAATGCTGACGCCGATCTCCTGGATAATATCATTGGTCTGTGCAACCTTCTGCCCGCCCTTACCAGTAATCTGTGCCAGCTCTTCTCCGGCCTGTCGGCGGTCTTCGGTAATCCGGGCCACCGACTGAATGGAGGAGTTCATCTCCTCGATTGCTGCAGAGGTTTGGGTAACCGAGGAGGACTGATTGCTTATCTGGCCGCTGACGCTCTTGATGGTGGCATCGATCTGTTCGGCAGCTGAGGAGGCCTCATTTATCCGCCCGTCCAGGGAGTACAGCTGATTGCGCATTGTCGCCAGTTCCTCGGACATCTGATTTGTAAACACCAGTGTACCTTCAACCTGATTGGAAATTTCCTCGCTGGTTTCAAGCGAAGAGTTGATCATATCTTTGATGCTGGCCAGCATAGTTCGCATGCTGACGATAAGGTTGTTGTCAAAATCTTCCGAGAGAGAATTGATCTCCCTGATACTGCTTTTTAGGGCCACCTTTCGGGTGAGGTCTCCTGCTCCGATCTCCTTGACCGCCCCCTCCAGATGTTCAATCGGATTGGCATAGGCACGACCCACCAAAACGGCTACTAACACGGCAATGAGAATAAAGGCAGCTCCGATGATGAGGGTGAGATTGCGTATGAACACGGTACTGGAGCGAAAATCGGCCATAACCGCCGAAACACCGATAACCCAATCCCAGGGTTCAAAGTAGGTATATACAGCCATCTTCTCCTGGAGAGGTTCGGCCTCGCTGTTTCGCCAGGGATACCTGATGGTACCGGTCTCGCCGCTGCGCAATTTCTGGGCCTGCTCTACCATCTCCTTGATGAAATAGCGGCCGGAATCATCCTGAGCCCCCATGATACTCTCTCCGTCCCGGCGGCGGTCCTCCGAAAGCACATAGCTCCCGCTTGAATCAAGGATGAATACATAGCCGTTTTTGCCAATATCCACCTTCTGCAGGTAATCCATCAGGTTAGACTGATAGATCTGATAGTAGTAATTTTTTCCGTTAGAACTGCCGGAGGCCTTATTTTGAGCCTCGTAGTAGTCCTGTTTGACCATGAGTGAAATAAGTTCGGCTTGTTCGGTAAGATTCTGCTGGATATTCTTATCGAGCTGCTGTGCAATTTGCACATACAACACAGATCCCGCGATAATTACCGGAAATATAAATGCCACTACTGCGATAAGCATCAAATGGATTCGCAGAGGCAGACCTCTCTTCTTCATTGCACTTCTCCTTACTATTATGTTCGTAAATGTACAAATTTACGAATTTCCTCAACATAAACGAACAAATACTATAATCACATTAATAGGACTAACAATTTTTTACGATAGCACAAAATAACTGCCAGCAAGACCCTTGAAAGTAATAATTCTGACAAGTATAGTATGAACTAATTAGTAAGAAAACCCATCTTAAGGGTTTATACCAAAAGATAATATATATAAGGAGAGCGATGTGTTAGTACAAGGGCTCACGCTCACAATTATCGGAATGCTGGTAGTATTTATAATACTGGTACTACTGGTTTTCGTAATGAAACTGCTTTCAGCAGTAGTGTTTCGGTTCTTTCCTGAACCGGAAGTACCCGTTCAAGCCCAGCAGTCGGCTGGGAATGTAGAAATAGCTGTGGCAATCGCTGCTGCGTATGCCAAGAAGAACCAATAGGGAGTGTGTAAAAGATGAAGAAGAAGCGTGTCGACTTTATGGTAACCGCCTTCCGGGACGGCTTCCAGTCCGTTTACGGGGCGCGAGTATTTACCAAAGACTTTTTACCCGCCGTTGAGGCGGCTGTAGATGCTGGAATAGATCATTTCGAGGCCGGGGGAGGCGCTCGGTTTCAGTCGCTCTATTTTTATGCCAATGAAGATGCTTTTGATATGATGGATCAGTTCCGTCAAGCCGCCGGACCAAATGCAAACCTGCAGACTCTGGCCCGTGGTGTGAATGTTGTGGGGCTCGACTCCCAACCCCGTGATGTGATCGATCTGCATGCCAAGATGTTCAAAAAACACGGAATTACTACCATTCGAAATTTCGATGCTTTGAATGATGTAAATAACCTCACCTACTCCGGAGAGAGAATCGTGGCCCACGGTTTGAAGCACGAAGTAGTTATTACGATGATGGAGCTGCCCCCGGATGCCACCGGTGCCCATACCCCTGAGTTTTACATGGGTGTACTGCGACAGATCCTGGATGCCGGCATCAAGTTCGACTCTGTCTGTTTTAAGGATGCTTCCGGTACCTCTGTACCAAGCAAAGTATATGAAACCGTCAAGCAGGCTCGCGAACTACTCGGCCAGGACCAGCGCATCGTCTTCCACAGTCACGAAACCGCTGGAACCAGCGTTCTGGCCTACAAGGCAGCCCTGGATGCCGGGGCCAACCAGATCGATCTTTCGATGGATCCGGTATCCGGAGGAACCGCCCAGCCCGATATTATTACCATGTGGCACGCACTGCGCGGTACCGAATATGATCTAGGTGTTGATATCAAGAAGATCGAAAAAGCTGAGGAAGTGTTCAAAGACTGCATGAAGGACTACTTTGTTCCACCCGAGGCCAAGAAGGTAGAACCCTTGATTCCCTTCTCCCCGATGCCCGGCGGAGCTCTGACTGCAAATACTCAGATGATGCGCGATAACGGCATCCTCGATAAATACCCCGAAGTTGCCGCGGCCATGGCCGAGGTAATCGAGCGGGGCGGATACGGAACCTCCGTTACTCCGGTAAGCCAGTTCTACTTTCAGCAGGCCTTCAACAACGTAATGATCGGCCCGTGGAAGAAGATTGCCGAAGGCTACGGCAAGATGGTACTCGGCTACTTCGGTAAAACTCCGGTTGAGCCGGATCCTGAAATCGTCAAGCTGGCCTCCGAGCAGCTGGAAAGAGAGCCGACCACCGAAAAGGTTGTCGACATCAACGACCGCGATGAATCGAAGGGTATCGAAGCAGCCCGCAAGATGCTGCAGAAAGAGAAGCTCGAAGAAACCGAAGAAAACCTGTTCATTGCAGCTACCTGTAAGGAAAAGGGCATCCAGTTCCTCAAAGGCGAAGCCCGCACCAACGTTCGTAAGATCGATCGCAGCAAACCTGCTGAAGAAGAGGGAGCAGCTGCCGGTGCCTCAGCCTATACTGTCAAGGTGAATGACAAACCCTACACTGTGAAGTTCGAAGACGGCAAGGCTGTTGTAAACGGTACTTCCTACTCCATCGATGTGCAGGCTGCCGATGAAAGCGCCGGTGCATCCGGCGGAAGCGGCGGTGCTGCCCACAAAGTAAACGCCCCGATGCCCGGTCTGGTACTCCGCATCGAGAAGAACGTCGGCGAAACTGTGCAGGAAGGCGATTTGATCATGGTACTTGAAGCAATGAAGATGGAGAACGAAATCCACGCACCTGCCGCCGGTACGATCAGCGAAATCAGTGTAAAACAGGGTGACCAACTGAAAGCCGGCGAGCAACTCGCGGTAATTTCGTAAGGGGTCGTCTATGAGTTTAGGTGAAGCACTATATAATTTTTGGATGTCTACCGGCCTGGTGAATTTCGAGCTGGGCCAGATAGTAATGATTATTGTCGGACTGGTTCTGATCTACTTGGCAATCGTCAAGAAGTTCGAACCCCTTCTGCTGCTGCCGATCGGTTTCGGCGGCATCCTGGCCAACATTCCATTAGCCGGAATTGCCGGGGCGGAGGGTTTTATCGGCATGATCTATGCTGTTGGAATCGATACCGGGGTATTCCCGCTGCTGATCTTCATGGGTGTCGGCGCAATGACCGACTTTGGTCCGCTTATCGCCAACCCCAAGACAGCACT
>CAZAMY010000148.1:0-6283 GCA_964485995.1 uncultured Sediminispirochaeta sp. | reverse complement strand
GGAGCCGATAACCGCCTTACCTTTCTAAAAGATGCGCAGCAGATGGGAGAAGAAACAGGTGTGCTGGCTCGCGTAGCCACCGGCGAACGAGATATTGCAATCAGCAGTGAAAATGCTGCCCCAATAGAAGCCTCCAATTTGACGGGCGATTTCCAGATAACAGCTGGCAGTTTAGTGGTTCCGCCCGGCACATCAGCGCAGATTCAGATTACCCCGCCGGTACAGCCCGGTAAAAGCCTCCAGCTTGAGCTTCAACTGCAGGTAGAAAACCTGCCCGAAGAGGAATATCAGGCCCCCTCGCCTCCTCCCGGTCCGCAGATACCCTCAGCCGGCGGAGTTGAGTTGGAAGGGGTTGAAGTTCAGAACGCACCGGGAGAGGTCGAAACCCCACCCTGGGAGCCGCCCCCTGAACCGCAAAAAATCGAAACATTGAGGGTTCTGTCAGCTAACGGAAACCAGGAACTTCCAGAGCTCAGAAATACCGAGGAACCGCAGAAATTGACTATTCCTCTTGCGGACATAGGTACTTCTCTGCGCTCAATCGATATTGAGAACCGTAATACCGGCCGCAGCATTACCCTCAATGAGGCTCGAATAATAAATCCGGAGGCCCGCGGCAATTATGAACCACAGTTCCCGGTTTCTACAGCCCAAAATGCAAAGCTGACAGTGAACGGGATACCGGTAGAGCGCAGTGACAACAACATCGAAGATGTGATACCGGGGGTCACCCTCACGCCCCATATGGCATCTGAGCGGCCTATAGAACTGAACGTAGAACCCGACAAAGAGGCTATAAAAAACGGACTAATTCAGTTTCTTGGAAGCTACAATCAGGTACTCACCGAGGTGAATATACTCACCAGTAATCGCGAAAGTGTAATAGAGGAAATTGGCTACTTTGAAAATGCCGAGCGTGAGGAAGCCCGCGAGAAGCTTGGCATGTTTATGGGCGACACCTCTTTCATGCAGCTCAAAAACCGGCTGCAACGAATTGCCAGCGCAGCATATGAAACCTCAGCGGGACGTGAATTGAGCATGTTGAATCAAATGGGCATTTCCACGAACGCCACCGGCAGCAGCGGAACCGTTACCCGCTCTAAACTGAGGGGCTATCTGGAAGTGGATGAGTCCAAACTCGATACAGCCATCGATCAGCATCTTCCAGCCATCCAGGAGCTGTTTGGAAGAGATACGAATGGAGATCTGGTGGTTGATTCCGGCCTCGCTGTAGAAATGAACAATTTTCTCAATGCATATACCCGCACCGGCGGTTTAGTCGATACCCGCACTGCCAGCATCGACCGGCAGATAGATGAAACCGAAGAGGACATCAACAGTATGGAACGCCGTTTAGAGGATAAAGAGACCGACCTGAAGCGTAAATACGGTCAGATGGAGAGCACTCTCAGCGATTTAGAGGACAGCCGAGAGTCTATCCAGAATTTTCAGCAACGGAATCAGCAATAGATACGCAGGCTAAAGGAGCTTAGGTTTGAATATCAGTATAAATGAGCAGAAAATTGATTTTACCTTAGAGAATGAGCAGAACCTCGGCGAAGTACTCGATGGGATCCAGCAATGGCTGGGAGATTCCGGATATCAAATATCTTCAATTGATTGCGACGGGACAACCGTGGTGCCGGGCGGGGACGGCGCGGAAAAATGGAAACTGGAATCCATCGATAACATAAACAACCTAGATATTACCGTTTTATCAGCTACTGAGCAGTACGGGCAGAATCTACACACGTTGTATCAGTACCTGTCTCTGCTGCAAAGGGCCCTTTCAGCCGGAAACCGTGAGCTTATCCAGGATCTGAGAAATGAGCTCCCCTATATTGTAAGTAGTATCGATGGCATTCTCGGCTCTGAGAATGAATACGGCCGGGTATTAGAGACGCTCGTTGCAGAATCAGGTATTCATGATGGCGAATTGAAACCGACGGTTCAGCAGCTACAGAGCTATCTGCATAATCTGTTGATAATTCTGCAATCACGACTAAGCGAGGTAGCTCAGCCCCTTACGGAGCTCCGCTCCACAGCAGAAAGCCTGCGGACTCTGATTCCCCAGCTCATGGACGTTTCTGTGTATCTGCAAACCGGGAAAGATAAAGCGGCCATGGACTCCATCATCGAGTTTACTGAAATCTCTGAAAGACTCATTCGGCTTTACCGAATACTGCAGAATCAAGGTATTGCCGATGTATCCAGCACACAGATTGAGGGTCAGGATTTCAGTTCTTTCTATGCCGAACTGAACGATATCTTTCACGAGCTGGAGGATGCCTTCAATTCACGTGATTCGGTGCTGATTGGAGACTTACTCGAGTACGAAGTAGCCCCCCGTACAGAGCGCCTTATGGAGTTCATCCTGAATTTGGAAAAAAGCGAGGACAAATAAGTGGAGTTCATAATTCTTCAAGTTATGCCGACTCTGCAGCAAAGTGACACTACATCTACCATTATAGCCATTGCAGTGTTTGCCTTCTTTATTCTTTTTCTGGTAATTGCAGGAATGAGCGGGAACCAGAGCAGTGGAGGCGGCGGCGGCGCTACAAAAAAGACGTCTAAGTTCAGCAAGCGAAAATTTCGTCGTTATGCTTCGAGCCGCGGTCTCTCACGTGGTGAAACCCATATTCTAGAAGATATTATACGGCGGCATCGGGTACACAGCCCCTATTCGCTTCTTAATAACACGCCCCTTCTAGACACGCACCTGCGCAAAACCCTCGATGAGATCGAGGCAAGCGCGATGGATCCGGACGAGCGCGAGGCTCAGAAGCTTACTCTATACCGTATTAAACAGAAAATCGAGCGCAGTACGAAAGGGGTTAAGGCCCCCTCATCTTCCCGTCAGCTCAAGCTCGGACAGGCAGTTTCACTTTCCGTGAACAATGTCCGCTATCAGACTAAGGTTACCTCCAATCTGGAAAAAAGTTTTGGAGTCGAGGTTCCCAAAGATAAAACCAGCACAGAAATTCGATGGCGAAAATGGACTAAAGCGCAGATTTTTTTCTGGCGAGCTAACGGCCAGAGCTTCTCCTTCGATACCAAAATTCTCGGCTATAATGTAATCCGCGGAATTTCGAGTGTATTTTTACAGCACACATCTACTATTAAAGAGGCTCAGCAACGGAGATACCGGCGTAAACCGATTGAGCGCCCAACCTACTTTTATCCTATCCGTATAATCAGTTCCGGCTTCGGAAAAAATGCCAGCCGCAAGGCTATTGTCGATAAAAACCGAGGGACTCTGGCAACTCTTATTGATATTTCCGCCGGCGGCTGTGCGATGCGCAGCTCCTACCCCCTCGGCCGCGGAGAACTTCTAAAGATAGAGTTTGAAACTGAAAAACGGCAGAAGGTCACTGTGTTCGGCAAAGTAATGGGCATGACCCGCATTTATCCGACAGGAGGAATCATGCATGTCATGTTCACACGAGTATCTCGTGCACACATGAACCGAATCAACAGCTTTATTTATAGCTTTGAACAGAGCCGGGAACGGCGTTATCCCCGCTTATAACGCATTTTTATGCTACTTTGGTTGTTGACCTCGCTCTACTTTTCACCTACATTTTTACATATGAAGGTTCTTGAGATTAGAGATATTAAGAAGAAAAATATACCACTTCACTACCGAAACGAGTTCAAAGCTTCGGCTATTTTTGAATATAATAATCAGAAACAGGAAGAAAGTCCGGTCGAGTTCACTTTAGAGCACTCCGCCACCGGCAATATCGATATTTCAGTACGGATACTCAATAAACTGAATTATCCGCTCCTTCCGGCCCTCAAGTCTTTGAAGGCCTATATTCGTGATTTGGAAAAACAGGGAAAACTGTACTGATGCAAAGGCTGCAGACTGCATCAGCCGAGGAAACCATCAGTTTGGGAACTCGCATAGGTTCTCTGTTACAAGCGGGTGATATCATTACCCTGCACGGGTCCCTCGGCTGTGGAAAGACTACCATAGTAAAAGGTATTGCACAGGCTCTTTCTATAGACGAAGAGATTACCAGCCCCAGTTTTACGCTGATCTCCGAGTACGAAGGGTACCTGCCTCTCTATCATATGGACCTCTACAGGATCGATAGTATCGAAGAGTTCGAGATGCTGGGGGCGGAGGAACTCCTTTACGACAGGGGAATATCCATCATCGAATGGGCTGAAAAAATCGATCAAATTCTGCCAGACAGCTGTATCTCCATCTCATTTCTCATTGAGCAGGACGGCAGGCGGGCCATTGAAATAGAAGGATTGCAGGAGGAACTATCACAGTGAATGTCTTAGCTATAGATACCTCTACATCGATGCTTGGAATAGGACTTCAGACTGATGAGCATTATTTCGAAATGAATCAGGATGTCGGATTGCACCACACAGAAAATCTGCTTGCTGAAGTGCGAGTCCTACTTGAGAAGGCGGCCCTTTCCATAGAAAAGCTGGACTTGATAGTAGCTTCGAAGGGTCCTGGATCTTTTACCGGTTTGCGTATCGGCATTTCTACAGCAAAAGGTTTATCCTTTGGTACCGGCATTCCCTTAGTATCGGTACCGACACTTGAAATGTATGCATTCGGTCAGAGTATCGCTTCAGAATGGGTCGTACCTGTGATGGACGCTCGCAAAAACCGGGTGTATGCTGCGTTCTACAAGGACGGAGCAGCTCGTGGAGAGGTTCTGGATATCGCACCTGATTTACTCTTGCAGGAAATGTCTGAATATAACCGTATTCTGCTGACAGGCCCCTTCGCCGCAGATCTTATAAGATTAGGCAAAAATATCGAAGCTCGCTGGGATAACTTGATTCTCGATCCCCTGCATGCTGCTCCGAAAACTTTTGCCCTGCTGCAGAAGGGTATTGAAACATTCAGCCAACGCGGTGGCGACGAAAAACATAGCGGACCTCTCTACATCCGTCCCAGCGAAGCTGAGCTATCTTTACAGATAGAAGGGGACGAGCGAAAAACCAATGACAAATGAGGATATTTACGAAGTCGAAGAGTTGGAACCTTTTGACGAACTAGAGGACGAGTCGTATAGTGCGCCAACCGCTGAATGTATGGATACGGAAGAGCTGCTCGCGAATCCAAAAATCCAGCATATTCGGGAAGCAATGGATTCCTATCTGTTCCCAGCCGTTTTACTGAACTCACGTTTGTATATCCTTTATGAAAATGATGCGTATTCCCAGCTTTTCCAACACCATTCAAGAGAACTGCCGCGGAGCTTTGCACAGGATTTCCCGCAGGATCTCGACACCGCCCAAATCGGACGTATATACTCATCGATCACCAGTCGAACAGACGGCTACAGTTACCGTGGTCGCGTACAGTCGATTCAGCGGAGCCGGCTCAATCAACTGTTCAATGTAAATATCGTACCAGTGTTCACTAAACAATGTGAACAGCCTGCCCTTTATCAGGCCCTCTTCGATGATGTGACCCTTGAACAAAAGGGACTGCTCCACAATACCTTTCTCAGCCTGCTCGAAGCCTCGAAGCTGAAGGACAATGATACCGGAAATCACATTCAGAGAGTCGGAGAATACTCTCGAGTAATGTCGCAATACCTTTTCGATAACAATCTTATACCCGATATCACCCCCGAATTCGTACACAATATTGAGTTCTTGGCTCAAATGCATGATGTGGGAAAAATAGGAACCCCCGACGATATCCTCAACAAAGAGGGACCTCTGGATGACCGCGAATGGGAGATCATGCAGGAACACACCATCAACGGCGCGTATATCATGAGTACCTATCCACACCCGATGGCCCGGGAAATAGCCCTCTTTCATCACGAACACTGGGACGGAAACGGATACCCCTACAATTTAGCCGGTGATATGATACCACTCTCGGCACGAATAGTCGCTATTGCGGACGTATACGACGCTCTCAGAATGCAGCGCAGTTACAAAGCAGCCTTCGATCATCAAAAATCCGGAGAGATCATCTCTGCGCAAAAAGGCACCCATTTCGACCCCTCACTTGTCGATGTATTTCTGGAGATACGTGCTAATTTTAACGAACTTTTCGAAAGACTTAAAGATTAGAGTTGTGTTGTGAATTCCCGGAAGTGGTACCGGATTCCTGACTTGGTTTTTCTACCGACGGTGTGCCCGATTTTTTCAACAGGTCCAGCTCCGGCAGCTGAGTTCCAGCCTTGGCGGCTGCCAGATTCTCTTTTTGTATCGCGCTGAACACTTCCCGACGATAGACTTTAATGTCCCGGGGTGCCTTTATGCCCAATTTGATTTGGTCACCTTTTAT
>CAZAMY010000147.1:0-6302 GCA_964485995.1 uncultured Sediminispirochaeta sp. | reverse complement strand
CACGGGCCGTCGGCCTCCCCTAGTGATTCCTGCACCTCTGCCGAAGCCACCTCGAGCGACCAGTCCTGGATATAGGCCGTGCCGGGCTGAACTGTATAGCTGCCCAGAAGCACATACACCGCGACTGCAATTATGACTGTGAATTTGAAAAAGAACCCTCCACCCGAATTCATATATTAGTTAACCACGCTTTTTTGTTTTTTCCTGGCTCTTGCTGTCAGCTTCCATTTTACTTTTCCAGACATCAATTTTTTTCTTGATAACCTCACTCTCCTCGGTTTCACCCAAAAGTATATGCAGACGGCGCAGTGCTGCAAGATAACGTATCGCCAGTTTAAAATCGTCAATACGTAGTGTTGAGAGTTCGTATTTCTGTCGGTAGTTATTGGCAGATTCTTCGAGCAGACGTTTTACCATGGACATGTGGGCTTTATAGACTTTATATCCTTCAGCCCGGGGATCAAGATTGATTATCAGCTGCTTGAGGTTGAGCATATTCTTTGAAATAGTAGCAAAACGTCCCTCCAACTCGACAAAGGACCACTTCCATTTCGAATTACTCCCGTAACTTTCTATAAGTGAATCAATCGCAAAGCCGAGCTTCGAAAGCAGTCTCCATCGCTGCTGATAGTCAAACTCAACAATCTCGTCGAGATACTCCTCATATTCCGAATACGGCACATCGATATAACTGGTCACCACATCTTCAAGATAGATGATGCTTTTGTAACACGCCTTTCTGGCATTGTTCAGAAAACCTTCATTTTTTATTCCGAGCAGCGAGACCGACAGCCGATTCATCAACAGGTAGTAGGAAACCATGTTAAGACCTTCATCGGCCAGAGTCAGGCGCTGGTAGGACTGACCCGTTTCCGCCTGTTCCATGATCTGCTGGATGCTGTTTTCATGCTGAGCCAGTTTGTCCACGATGCTCTTATACTCTTTTATTTTTTCATAATAGCGCCGTTTGGCTTCGTTACTAACCTTTGCCACCTTCACTCCTCCGCATGATAGCGTTCCAGCAATTCCAGGGCGTGTCGTCTGGATGTTTCATCGTTTCGGTCTCCAGAGAGCATCCGGGCGATCTCCTCAACCCGCTGTGCATCCGTCACCGGCTCAACTTTCGTGAGAGTTCTGCCCTCCTGCTCGTATTTTACCACCTTTAAATGATTATCGGCACGAACTGCGATCGAGGCAAGGTGTGTGATGCAGAGAATTTGCTTGTGTGCTCCCAGTTGAGCCAGATGCTCCCCAACTGCCCGGGCCACCTCGCCGCCGATTCCGGTATCGATTTCATCGAATATGAGCGCTGAGATTTGATCAGTCTCTGCAAACACACTCTTGATTGCCAGCATTATGCGTGAAATCTCACCTCCGGAGGCTATCTCCCGCAGGGGGCGCATCTCTTCTCCGCGATTCGGTGCAATTTGAAATTCGATTCTATCATACCCGTGCGGCCCGCAGGCATGCCCGCCGCTCTTGCTCTCCCTATAGGTGGTGGATATCTGATAATGGGAGTTCTTCATCCCGAGAGACTGCAGCTTTGCCTCGATACGCTTTTCGAGTTCCTCGGCGGCGGTTTTACGGCGCGAGGAGAGCTGTTTTGCCTGCTTCACTACCTGCCCTTCCATCTGCTCTATACGGGCAGCCAACTCCTGCTGCTGCTCTTCCTGGTTCTCCATCGAGGCCAGCCGCTCTTTCGAAGTGTCCCGATATGCAAGCACCTCATCTATACTGTTCCCATATTTTTTCTCAAGTTTGTGAATCTGCTGCAACCGCTCTTCGCACTCTTCCAGCCGGGATGGTGAAAAAGTAAGCTGGTCCTGCCGGTCCTTTACTGTCTGCAGAATATCTTCGACTTCATAAAAGGCATTCTCCAGCCGGGATGCCTGCTCCTCCATATCCGGAAGTATTTCGGAAACCTGTCTCAATGAACGGCGCCCCTCGCGCAGACCCACCAGAGCGCCGCCGCTGTTTTCAGCGACGCTGTCGCGGGTGGTCTGAAACAGTTCGAACAGCTTTTCATACTGGTTCAGCATGCTGCGCTCCTGCGCCAGCTCCTCTTCCTCGCCCGGCTTCAGCTGGGCAGCTTCGATCTCCTGAATGGAAAACTCCAGGAGATCCTTCTCCCGTAAAAGATCCCGCTCGGACTGCCTGAGCTGTTCAAGCTCCTGCTTCATTCTGGTCAGCTGATAAAAATCGGAATAGAGGCTGGCCGCAAGCTCAACATTACCGGCATACTGGTCGAGCAAACGCCGGTGATTATCAATCGATAAAAGTGATTGGTGCTCATGCTGGCCGTGCATATCGATGAGAAAAGAGGTAAACTCCTGCAGATCTTTACGGGTTACTTTTGAGTTCTGAATAAAACTCGACCCCTTCCCTGAACTCCTTACAATTCGGCGCAGCAGAACGGTCCCCTCCTCAGGTTTTAGTTCTCGCTCATTGAGCCATCGCAGGGCATCCGGCTGATTATCTACCCGGATGAGCCCGCTGACCTCAGCCTCCTCACTTCCGGTCCTGATAGCACTCACATCGCCTTTATCGCCCAGCAGAAGCCCCAACGCACCTACTACTATCGATTTACCGGCTCCGGTTTCACCGGAGAGGATGTTCAAACCGGTCTCAAACTGTACGTCGAGTTCATCAATAAGAGCGTAGTTGCGAATAGAGAGCTCCTCAAGCATTTGAACCTCCGGACCAGTTCAATTTCGAACGCAGCACCTCGTAAAAATTCCGCATATCCGACCGAACCAACAGAGCCTTACTATGGGATTTTTCAAAAATGATATTATCTCCCTTTTCAAGGGGAAACTCCTCCTGCCCGTCGATGGACAGCAGCACTTCCCCCCGCTGATCAGGCTCTACATTGGCAAAGATAACATCGTTTCCCGAAACTACGATCGGACGGTTACTCAGAGTAAAAGGACAGATAGGGTTGAGGATGAAGGCTTCAATTTCCGGGTCGAGGATCGGCCCGCCGGCGGCTACACTGTATGCAGTAGAGCCGGTGGGGGTGGATACAATGATGCCGTCGGCCCGGTACTGTCCGAGAGAGGTTTTGTTGAGCACCAGGTTGAGACGCACGATTTTTGAGATCCCGACCCCGCTAATAACCGCATCGTTCAAGCCGCGAAAAGTGGCAATTCGCTTGCCTCGCCGTTCAACCATTACCTTGACCATAATGCGCCGTGAAATACCGAGCTCACCTGAGACATATTTCTCAAACGCAGAACGCCATTCGTGCGTCGATATTTCGGTAATAAAACCGAAAGCACCCAAATTCACCGCCAAAATCGGAATTCCGCGACTTTCAACAATACGGGAGCTAAAGAGTACTGTACCATCGCCTCCGAGAGAAAAAACAAAATCGATATCTTCAATGGAGGGGATTTCCGGTTTTCCCTTGAACCCGAACACCTCGGTTGCTATCCCCCGTTCACTCATATACTGTTTGATCTCTTCAATCAGCTCGGCAGCTTCGATTTTGTGGAGGTTGGCGATTATCAGTACCTTTTTTATCATTCGGACCATTTTTTTCCCTATGTCCATCTTCCTACGGCAGAGTAGATAATACCTTGCTCACCGTTTCGATTTCCGATTTGGACAACATCGGATATAAAGGAAACAGCACACAACGCCGGTATATCTGACGAGCACCTTCGCAGGCGGTGGTATCCGCATCACTGAACGCTATAATACTTTCGGCAAAGGCCTGCTCAGTGGCAACCCCCTTTTTACGGGCGTAGGCCTGTATGTCCTTTACCCCGCCCTTTACAAACACCGGAAAGGTGGAGGGAATGTGCTCGGCCTCTCCCTTCTGAATCGGTGTAGTGTGGCGTCCCTTACGGACTGCATTAATATAGAGGCTGTAAATCTCTCTACGCTTCAAAAAAAAACTTTCCTGCTCCTTGAACTGCGCCATTCCCAGACTGCTGTTCATATCCGGGAGAAAACGCTCAGCCGGCCACTCCTCGGCAAGCTTTTTAACGCGGGCGGTATACTTCTTGCGCGAGCCGAGAACCGCTGTTCCGCCGCCCGTATTCAATGGATCATGCGGTTCCATGCGTAGGATTACTACATCTCCATATGAACCGCACTGTTTGTTGCCCGTATTACCGCCGATCGAAGCACTGATATCTTCGATTACCTGTAGTTCCAATTCTGAGATTCGATCCATATCCGGTACAAAGCCGAAGGGTGAATCAACAATCATGGCAGCCGCATTATCAGCCAACGCTTCCGCTTTAGACAAATCCAGGGTCAGAGAATCGGGATCTACGTCGCAGAGTAAAAGCTGGTAGCCGTGCGCTTCGATACTGCGCTTATACAGAGAGGAGCTCAGAGGCGAAATAATGATTCCTGCCCCCTCCTCGAGCTCAAGCGCTTCAATTGCCAGATCTATGGCTCGCTCATATTCACGCAGCAGGACACCGCCGTCGGTCTCCAAAAAGGCCGATAGATCACGAACAAACTGCTTGGCCACCGGGCCGTTTGTAATAGAATCTGACACTAGACATGACAACACAGCGTCCATCTCTTTGCGCCGAATAGAAGGTCGAAATACTGGGATCATTTGCTGCTCCGATAAGCTTTTTAAGTTGCAATATCTCCGAGTTGCTGGAGCTCTTTCGGATCGAAAAGACGCTGGATATCAAGCACGATCAAATAGCCGTCATCTCGATTGAAAACACCCTGAATATACTCAGCCCCAATTCCGGATATCATTTGAGGAGGAGGCTGCATTTTATTCATATCCACAGTGAGCACGCGCGAAACCTTATCTATGACCACACCCAGTTTCATGCCGTTGATATCAATAATAATGAATCCGCTGAGCAGTTTATCCTCTTCACTGAGTGCCGCACGCCGCAAATGAAACCGCTTGTGCAGGTTAATGATGGGGATAATATCACCGCGCAGGTTGAATATTCCTTCAACATAGGCAGGAGCGTTGGGAATCGTCCGTACATCTTCAACCCGGACAATACCATCTACCGACATGATATCGATGCCGTACAGCTCATCTCCGAGTTGAAATGTAACCAGCTGCATCTGTTTTTCTTCGCCGTCAGCCATGTCACCTCCTCGTAACATGAATAGAATAATGGAGTTACTTCAAATTTGCAATACTAAGTATTATTACGGCGCGTACACTGGTCTTGCAGGCTTGATTTTAAGTGAATATCAGCATCAGTAGACTATCAGCACCGGAAGTTTGCTTTTTCGGATTACATGAATCGTAGTGGATCCGAGCAGATACGCTACCAGCTTGTTACGGCCATGCGAGCCCAGCATGATTAGATCGGGGTTTTCCCTTTCTATCATTGAATCAACCGCCTGAATCGGATCTTCCTCCTGCTGAATCAGTTTTACATTCACACTATGCTGATTAAGATATTCGATTTCATTCTGATATGGTTCGCTGTCTTCCCCGCATTCTGCACACAGGAACACCAAACTCGGTATTTTTTTACTTAGATGGGCAGTATAAAACTGCAGACAGTTCTCTGCACTGCGGCTGCCGTCATAGGGAAACAGAATTTTTTCTGGAATCTCAGCCTCTTGCGGACACACCAGTACCGGCCGGGGCGATTTTCTTACCAGCTCCTCAGTAGTCGAGCCGATTGTCTCCTCCTTCGTGCCGGCATTCTCACCATGCTGACCGATTACCAGCATATCAGCCCCCAGTGCATGCTTTTGGATTACATCCGCAGGGTATCCTTCTACAATTTCGGAACTCAGACTTATTCCCTGGTCTTTGGCCTGCTTCTCGCAACTCTGTATACAACGCCCTGCAAATTCGTGCAGATCAGACTTTATTCGATCATAAAAATCGCGCAGCTCCTGATCAGGCGGGATATAGATGCGTTCGTAGGTTATATCGTAGGCACCACCGGCGTACATAAACGGTACCTGGGTTTTACGTTGATCGACTACGAACAGTACATTAACAGCTGCCTCGAGCAATTTTGCAATTTTTATAGAATACTTGAACGCAGCGAATGAAGCCGGAGAACCGTCGATTGGCGCTAAAATGGTTTTGATCATATCCTCCCCCTACTCCTATTTTAAGGGCTGATATTCTACTTGCAAGTCTTATTTTCAGGTTCACATTTTAAAATAAAAAAAGCCTCTCTCAGGCTCACGTTCGTTCGCCTTCGAGTTTTGCACGTTCCTCGGTGCTTCGCACCTGCGGTACGTACCTGGGGTGCCCCGGCTTTTTCACGTTTTTTAATTTAAAAAGAAAAAGCCTGGCAACGACCTACTCTCCCACCGGAAGGCAGTACCATCGGCGCGGG
>CAZAMY010000146.1:0-6395 GCA_964485995.1 uncultured Sediminispirochaeta sp. | reverse complement strand
TGGCTCAGCTCTCGCTCTCAGAAGCGGAAGCTGAAACGTTGAGCCGCGAAGTTTCACGTATGCTTGAATATTTTTCACGCATGCGCGAAATAGACGTAGACTCACTCGAACCCACCACCCACACCTTTTCAAAGGTGAACCGGTTACGAACAGATTCGGAGGTACATGGGGAGCGTTTGTCAGTTATGGCAGATTCTCTCCTTGATAATGCTCCCGAACTCGAAGATCGGTTCATCGTAATTCCCAACGTGCTGTAAGCACAGTTAGTTTTACATACCGTTCTTCGTAACTCCTCAACACACACCAACACAGGAGAGGTGTATCCGGAAGAAGTGTATGTCCGCCGGCAGCCTATAGCGGCGGCGTATATCCTCTTCCAGCTCTTCACTAGACATATTAGGAGTGACGAATGTTCTGGGACGAAAAGATGTATTGGAAAACGGTTCTTGAAAGCCGGGAAAAAATCGAGGAGTATGCAGCCGGGGTGCGTCGCGTAGACCGCCGCATCGGTGCATTCTTGGAATTCGACCCGCAGCGTGTTCTACCAACACCTGCGGAGGGAAGCCCGCTCAGCGGGATTCCAATTGCAGTAAAGGACAACATTGCCGTAGAGGGCTTTCGACTGACCTGCGGTTCGAAGATGTTGTCCGACCTGCCCTCGCCTTATACCGCAACCGCGGTTCAAAAATTGCAGCAGGCCGGCGCCTGGATTGTCGGCAAAACCAACCTCGATGAGTTCGGTATGGGCTCGTCCACCGATAACTCCGCCCTGCAGCGAACCCACAACCCCTGGGACACTTCTCGGGTAGCCGGTGGTTCCAGTGGCGGTTCAGCGGCGGCGGTAGCTGCCGGTCTGGTGCCGGCGGCCCTCGGCAGCGATACCGGCGGGTCAATCCGTCAGCCGGCCTCGTTCTGCGGCCTGTACGGGTTGAAACCCACCTATGGCAGTGTATCACGCTTCGGGTTGGTGGCGTACGCCTCTTCGCTGGAGGGCATTGGCGTACTCTCGGAGTCGCTGTATCTCACCCGCTCGATCTTCAAGACTATGCGGGGTGAGGACCCCTCCGATCAGACAACATTGATCGAACAGACCTCAGACAAACCGGTTAAAACCATCGGTGTTTTGGCGCATCCGGAAGGCTTATCGCCGGCGGTTGAGCGGGCCTACCACAGCACCATCGAGGAGCTCACAAAGCTCGGTTATACCATCCAGGAGGTTGAGCTGCCGACCCTCGACTACGTCATACCGGCCTATTACACCATTGCCTCGGCCGAGGCCAGCGCCAACCTGGCCCGCTATGCAGGGGTGCGGTATGGACACCAAAACGAAATGGCCGAGGATCCGCAGGAGCTGATGGAGACCTCGCGGGATGAGGGCTTCGGGCCGGAGGTTAAGCTGCGGATTCTGCTGGGCACGTATGTGCTGCGCTCCGGGTTTCAGGAGCAGTACTACATCCGGGCACAGAAAATCCGCACCGCCCTGCGCCGTGACTTCGATGCAGTCTTCCAGTCGGTCGATGCCCTGCTTTCGCCGACTTTCCCAGTGCAGGCTTTTCCGCACGACAGCAGCGACCTCGATCAGTTTCAGCAGAAACTGGCCGACCGTTTCACCGCCACGGCCAACCTGGCCGGCATACCAGCCCTGGCTTTTCCAACGGGCTTCGAAAGCGGGCTACCGGCCGGCATGCAGCTGATGGCCCCCATGCATGCGGAGGAGCGGCTATTCGAAGTTGCAGAGGCCTATCAACAGGTGTTTCAGCCGGTTCTTCCGGGCACCAACACCCCAGAAGGAGTCCCCCATGAGTAGTAGCGCCGCTGATTACAGAACCTACATCGGTCTGGAAATTCACATACACCTGCTGACCCGCAGCAAGGTGTTTTGCAACTGTGCAGTCGGCTTCGGGGAGGAGCCGAACACCAATGTATGCCCCGTCTGCCTGGGGTATCCGGGAGTTCTGCCGGCCCTCAATGAGGCGGCTATGTTCCAGGCGTATCAGGTCGCCACAGCACTGAAGTGCAGGCTCTCCCCGACCACCATCTTCGAACGGAAAAACTACTTCTATCCGGATATGCCGAAGAACTACCAGATTTCACAATACCTGCATCCCATCGGAGTGAACGGAATTATCGAGTTCCCCTTTCAGGACGAGATCCGCAGCGTACGCATTCACGATGTGCACCTTGAGGAGGACGCCGGCAAAATGATCCATGCCGGAGACATCTCTCTTATCGATTACAACCGGGCCGGAACCCCGCTGCTGGAAATAGTGACCGAGCCTGACCTCACCAGCGGCGATGAAACCGAGGCCTTTATTCAGTATTTTCGCCGTTTCGTACGCTACCTGGAGGTCTGCGACGGAAACATGGAAGAGGGTTCACTGCGCTGCGATGCCAACATATCACTGAACGCGCCCGACCGCGGACTCGGGACCAAAGTCGAAGTGAAGAACCTCAACTCATCCCGCTTCGTACGGCTGGCGCTCAATCATGAACGGGAGCGCCAGGCGAAACTCCTGACCGAAGGCAGCCGCATTCAACAGGAGACCCGGCTGTGGAACGAAAACCGTGATATTACAGTAGTAATGCGGCGCAAAGAGGAGTCCCACGACTATCGCTACTTTCCCGAACCCGACTTGCCGCCCTTCAGACCCAGCCCGCGCTATATCGAGCACGTCAAAGGCAGTCTGGAAGAGCTGCCGCTCCACCGTATGGAGCGATTTCGCCGGGAGTACGGCCTGGAAAGTGATGCCATAGCCTTTCTCACCGAAGAAAAGGATCGGGCCGAGTTTTTTGAAAAGGCGGTGGCCAACTCCACCGAACGCTCCGCTGGACACTCCGCCGAACGCTCCGCCGCCCCGACAGAAATGTACCGCTGGCTTTCAGGGGATGTGCTGCGGCACCTGAACCGGGCGCATCTCGAGCTAAGCGAGTCGGCTCTTACGCCGTTCCGGCTGGCCCAGCTAATCGATATGATCGCTGCCGGTCGAATTCATGGAAAGATCGCAAAAAAAATCCTGCAATCGGTGTTTGATGAGGACAAAGATCCAGAGCAGCTGCTCAAGGAGAAGGGGCTGGAACAGATCACAGATCCGGCGGAGATACGCAGCATGGTAACAAAGGTGATCGAGGAAGACCCGGCAGCGGCCGCGCAAGCTGCAGCCGGTGAAGAGAAGGTATTGGGATATTTCATGGGACTCATCATGAAATCCAGCGGGGGGCGGGCCGATCCGCGGACTACCCGCAGTATCCTGCACGAAGAAATAATCAAAGAAGCAGAACAGGAGTAAGACATGGAACGGACATATACCAAAGACAGTGTACAATTTTTAGACCAGGAGATTACCTGCGCCGGGTGGGTACACCGGATCCGCAGTTTAGGCAAGGTAACCTTTCTGCTGCTACGGGACCGCACCGGCATCATTCAGACTGTGTGGGAGGAGGTCCCCGATGTAACCCTCGAATCGGTGGTTAGAATCCGTGGTACAGTCAGCAGCAACGAAAAAGCCCCCGGCGGAATCGAACTGCAGGGCGCATCTATGGAGATACTCGCCCCGGCGGCGGCCGACTTGCCGATTGCAGTCAACCAGGACACCGATAAACTCAGCATCGATGCTCTGCTCGATCACCGGATGCTCAGTCTGCGCAATCCGAAAATCCGCTCAATCTTCTATCTACAGTCGGATATCCTCCGCTATTTCGGCGATTACATGCGCAGCCGCGATTTTACAGAGATCAAGAGCAGCAAACTCATCGGCAGCGGTTCCGAGGGCGGAACAGGACTGTTCGAGGTGGAGTACTTCGACCGGAAAGTCTACCTGGCGCAGTCTCCCCAGCTCTACAAGCAGGCCATGGTTGCCAATGGAATGGAACGAGTCTTCGAAATCGGGGCTGCCTATCGGGCCGAAAAGCATGAAACCCCGCGGCACCTGAACGAATACGTGAGTCTGGACATAGAGATGGGGTTCATAGAGAGTGACCAGGCTCTGATGGACCTGGAAACGGGTATTCTCGGTTATATCTTCGACCAAATCAAAAGCTTGAACAGCGATGTGCTCGAACTGTTCGAAACCGATTTGCCCGGTTCGGCTGAAATGCAGAAGACACCGCGGATCAGCCATGACGAGGCCAAAAAGATACTATCAGAGCGGCTCGGTAAGCGGGTGTTCGAACTAAACCCAGAGGGCGAGCGCGAACTCTGCGATTGGGCTCTGGAGGAGCACGGAGTGGAAGCGGTCTTCGTACACTCATTTCCCCGGAAAAAGCGCCCCTTTTACACCTATCCCGACGGGCGCAAAACCATGAGTTTCGACCTGCTGTTCAGAGGCCTGGAAATAACCTCCGGGGGCCGGCGAATCAACGAGTACGATATGTTAGTTGAAAGCATAAAACGCTACGGCCTCGAGCCTGAACAGCTCAGCGACTACCTGCAGGTGTTCCGGTACGGGTGTCCGCCGCACGGCGGGTTCGCCATTGGTCTGGAACGGCTTACCCAGAAGGTGCTCAGATTAGGCAACATTAAGGAAGCCTCACTCTTTCCGCGCGACCGCAAGCGGGTTAAACCCTAATCTATCGGCGGCCTGCACCCGCCGGGCGGTGGCAGGCCGGCCGGTTACAGTCTGGCCGTCGCCAAACCGGCGGCCGGCCTTGGCCGGTTGCCGGCCGTTCAGCTCGAGGAGGGGTTTTCCACCATGGGAATGTCCACCAGCAGGTGGGTCCCCTCCTCTTCATTACTGGTAAAGTCGATGGTACCGTTATGGGCCCGGGTAATGAGAAAAGCGCTGTAGGTTCCCAAACCGGTCCCATGCTCTTTTCCATGGGTTACGTATCTTTCAAAAAACCGCCGTCTGATTTCTGTAGGGATCACTCCCCGGTTGTGAACATCCAGATGTAAACCGCTTTCGCTGCATTCAGCAAAGACGGTGACCGTACTGCTCCGGGGGGCAGCCTCCAAAGCATTTTCAATCAGATTTGCCAGCAGGTTCTCAATGCTCTGCTCCTCGGCATACACCCTGCACTCGGACTGCGAATCCAAAACCGAACCATTTACATAGAACAGTAGTGCAAGTTTCTTGGCATCTTTCAGTGAACCCCAGCGCCTCGCCAGAAGTCTGAGCATTTTTGCCAGATCGAACCAGATTCGCTCCAGCTGATACATGCCCTCTTCCATCTTGTACAGGTCCAGTGAGTTGTCTACCATCTTCAGCACAGATATTCCACTGCTGTGAATCGCCTCCAGCAGTGAACGTTGGTCCTCGGAACAGTTGTTATACTCCATGAGCAGTTTGGTGCCGCCGATAATGCCGTTGAGCGGAGATTTCAGGTCGTGCCGCACCACCCTTTCCACATCATTGCGCAGCTGTTCAATTCGCTTTTGCGGCGTGATATCCCGGGAGATATGCACTATTTCATCGGTTTCGATATCGTGGTCATAGACCGGCCACACCGAAACCTCGACAAACCGCTTCTCCCCTTCACTAGTTATGTGTGTATGCACCGTGGGCCACTCATTGTCTTGTTTGAACAAGGGACAGGGATGCTGCTCATCATCACAGGGTTCATCACAGCCGTGGGTAGTTTTGTAGCAGGTCGAACCGATCACTTCCTCTTTCGAGCGTTTATGCACATTCAGAAAGGTCTGATTTACATCGATTATCTCGAGGCTCTTCCGGTTCAACAGGGCAATTTCTTCCGGGATATTGTTCAGCATCGTCTCAGAGATACGTCGCGCACGGTTTATCTGGCGACGCTGTTCCTCGAGCTCCTGATTCCGCTGTTGCAGCCGCTGCATCAGCAGCACATAGGGATCTTTGAAAGTGGTTACGACAATACCGCGGTACATCAGGTAAAAAGAGAGAATCTTAAAATAGTGTCCGATCAAATTAGAGAGATCGTACACCCCGATATATGCAATAAAAGCGAACTCTGCAGCGATGGTAAGGGCAATCGATGCGTAAATATACCCGATTATCTTTTTTGAAAAATACTCACGCCGCTTGTACAACATCAACAGCGAAGCGGCCAGCAGGGCAACGATAAACAGTTCACTGCCCTTTTTGAAGGCGGTGAGACCTTCCCCGGGAATGTAGCAGTCGGGAAACCAGCCGCCGAACACCGCAGTCAGAGAAACGAGAAACACCACCGTCCCGGCAGCAAAAATTCCATAAATAGATAATTTTCGATCAATGAAGACAAGCGCCAAGAGCAGCGCAATGCTTTCAATAAAGCGTGCATTGATCCACAGCTCCGTCGGCAGGTTGGCAGTGAAGCCGGCAAACACCCCCATGCCCTCATACGAGATAGTGTGCACGAGGTCGAGCACACCCACAAAGAAGTACGCAATGCCCACTATGGCGAAATAGGAGTTCTCGAAATAGCGGTGCCCGTTCCAGGCAATA
>CAZAMY010000145.1:0-6396 GCA_964485995.1 uncultured Sediminispirochaeta sp. | reverse complement strand
GCTGGCCGCGGTTAGCCGAGATCATGATCTTCTGCACCGCATCATTATCCGGATCGTTGATCAGCGAGCTGCGCTCATCCAGCACACTGAAGCCGGCCTGCAGCCGCTGTCCCCGTTTCCGCAGCAGCCGGTCGAGCTGAGACAGGGCCGGACCGGGAATCCCGCAGTTCGATGCTACGCCGAATAGATACGCCCCTTCAGGCAAGTGCAGTTTCTGCACGAATTCGCGCAGCATCCGCGGCACACCGTAGGCATAGACCGGAAACACAAACCCGATTCTCCGTGAACCGACCTGCACCTCCCGGTCAAAAACCCGGGCAATCGCCACCACATCGGTATCCCCCATCGCTTCGGCAATCTTGCGGGCAATCGCCAGGGAGTTCCCGCTTCCGGTAAAATAGTAAATCGTCGTCTTCATTTCTTCCTCCACTATAGAATTAATTTCACTATTCTATTATTAGAATAGTTATCGAAAAAAAATTGTGTGTGCAAGCTTGCGCGATTTTCAGCTTCACTCCTCAATCCCGCAGGTTTCCAACCACTGCATCTCCGCCTCTAGAAGCCGTGAGAACCTCTCCAGCGCCATCGAAACCCGCTGCTTCTGCTTGGTTCGCTGCGGTATCTCTTTCTGCAGCACCTGCAGCTTACTCTGCAGATGAGTTTTATAGGTCGCCAAACACTCCCGAAACTCGTCATCACTCAAGACATCGGATGTAACCAGCCCAACCCCGAAATCATCCCGATGATCGGAAGGCGATGCCATCATACGTTTCACCTCTTCTCTCAGGGTTTTATGTCCATACTCACTTATGTGGTACACCTTCCGCTTGGGCGAACCCTGTTCTTTCACATAATACGAACTCACCAGAGTTTTGGCTTCGAGCTTGTTGAGTACATTGTAAATTGAAGAAAAACCGATATCCGCCCAGTTGCGCATCCGGTTCTCTTCGATCAGCTGATCGAGCTGATATCCGTACAAGTCCCTGGTTACCAGCAGCCTCAATATAATTACTTCACTGTGTGTCATTCCATTTACCTATTCTAATAATAGAATAGCAGCACAACAGAATCTTGTCAATAGAAAAACGACGCCTTTGTGCTTATGCAAACTGCAGCACAAAGGTCGTTCCATTTCGGTCGTTCATAGAAATCTCACCTTCGAGCTGTTTTATCAGGATATTGACCAGCGACATTCCCAGAGATGAGCTGTTCTGAATAGAAAAATCCTCCGGCAAACCCACACCGTTATCGCTGACACTCAGGCTGACCTTCTCGCCTTCCCGCTTCAGGCTGATACTAATTTTTTTCTCACTATGATCTGAAAATGCATGTTTGGCGGCGTTGGTGATGAGCTCATTGATGATAATCCCGCAGGGTACGGCTTTGGTAATGTCGAGATAGATCTTTTCCAGATCGAGAATATACTCGATATCGTTTACACTCGAAATAGAGTATTTGATCTGATCGATCATGGTGCTGATATAGGAATCCATCTCGACCTCAGAGAGCTTATCCCGCCGGTACAGCGACTCATGAATCAGAGCCATTGAGTGAATCCGCTTCATACTCTCGTCAAAGGCCGCTTTCGCTTTGTCGACACTGTCGATCTCATCCCGCTGCAGCTTCAACAGGCTTACCACTATGTTGAGGTTATTCTTCACACGGTGATGAATCTCTTTCACAAGAATCTCCTGCTGCCGCAGCGATTCCTTGAGCTCATGTTCAGTACGCACGCTCGCGGTAATATCCCGCACAAACTCTACTACCCCGAGTAACCGGCCGGAATCGACATCCTTCAGTGGATAACTGGTAATCTGAATCCAGTCGGGTTCTGATTCCACCTCACCCGGCACCCCCGGAATTATTTCTGATTCGGCCTGGCCGTTTTCCATACTCCTGAGGGTCGGGCAGTTTTCGCAGGGCTCCTCCCTATTGTGGTACTTTTTATAGCAGGTGCCGCCGATCAGCGGCATCTGTTCGCCATACCATTTCTCCATAACCGGATTCACATAGCGAATACTTAAGTCGGTATTCAACACGCTTATGCCGTCCTGAATGCTGTTAAAAACGGCGTCCAGAAACTGCTCCGATTCTTTTACCTGCCGGTTCCTTTTATAGTCTTCGGTATAATCCCTGAAGATGAGCACCACCCCAGTGGTAACCCCCTCTTTGTCCTGAATCGGTGATGCCGAATCGGCAATGTGGTACTCGGTTCCATCGGCGGCGATCAGCACTGTGTGGTTGGCAAGCCCGACTATCTGCCCGCTGGCCAGCACCCTCTGCACCGGGTTCTCTACCCGCCGGCGGGTATCGCCGTTGATGATGTGAAACACCTCTTTTAGGGGTCGGCCGGTGGCATCTTTACGGTTCCAGGCGGTCAGCCGCTCGGCAACCGGGTTCATCATGGTCACATTCCCGCCTATGTCGGTGGAGATAACCCCATCACCGATGGAGTTCAAGGTAATCCTCAGGCTCTCTTCGCTGTCACGCAAGGCCCCCTCGGCTCGCTTCTGGGCGGTAATATCACTTATTATTGAATACAAGAGCTTCTCACCGTTTATAGTAACCGGGTTGGAACTGATCTTCACATCCTTTACCGTTCCGTCAGCAAGCATGTGTTTGAAAAAGAACTGATCGCGCTGCTCCGCCTTCGCCCGCTGCATCTCCTCGAGCACCTCTGCCTCACTCAGCTGGTTGATTGACTGTATCTTCATCTGCAGCAGTTCTTCCCGCGACCAGCCGTAAAAATTACAGGCGGCCTGGTTTACATCGAATATCTCCCCAGTACTCGGCCGCAGTAGCATCATCGGTGAATGTGAGTTGTAGAAAAGTGCTCCGTAACTCAGTTCTTGCGAATGAGCCGGATTTATAGCCGCACAGAGTCGAGTCGCTTGTTCGAGGGTCTGCTTGAGGCAAAAAACATCAGAATTCCGGGCCATAATTCCATGGTGTTCGTAGATGCGGAGCTTTTCCAGCAGTTCGGCTTGATTTCTATCAACTAAAAAAAGAAGCGGAAAGGACCGGTTTGGATATAATGCCTGCACTTCATCAATCTTCGCTTTGAAGTTACCCGCTGACACCACAGCAATAAGATGCGATACAGGCTGGTCAGAGTGGAGAAGCGCTTTGGCTTCAGCTACACTGCAGGTTGATAATACTTCGTACTGCAGATCTCTTAGCTGAGTAATTAAGTCATTTTCCCGTGCAGAGCTCTCTTCAAAGAGAAGGATCTTTTGTTTCATTCATTAACTCTAATATATTTCATTTATTTAAATACTATTTTAAACTAGAATTTGTCCATCCTGCAACCTCACTTTCACTTATATGAGACCAAATGTCGAATTTCAATGCAAAGTGTTAAATTTTTCAGAAATTTTACTATCTACTTCCTCTTATTCCTACTGTACTCCCAGCGGAAAGCTTTGGGAGTGAACCCACACTCCTTCGAAACACAGAGTAAAAATGATACGTATTGTTATATTCGGTCTTTTGCAAAATTGGCAGGGTGGAAAGCTCGGTAGTTTTCAACAGCTCTTTTGACTTTTGAATGCGAAAATAATTGATGTAATTTAGCAGCAACTGGCCAGTCTGCTCTTTAAATTCCCTTCCAATGTACGGGGCTGATGAACCCAGCTCTTCATAAATCATGTTGGATGAAAGATTACAATCGTTATAACGTTGCTTTATTATACGCTAAATAGTGAGTAATATCTGTTCGTTTTGAGTGTCAGCATCCTTACTAAGACTAGCCTCAATCGCCGAAAGGAGTGCTGTGAACAACTATTGCAACTCTCCCATATTGGTTCACTCTGCCGCATCTTGTATCGCAGTGCTTACTCCTATTGATCTCATTCAGATTAATGTACGCCCCCGCCTCCGAAAGTGTAAGGGCAGTCGGATTGTAGTGCGGCCGAAAAGGAGGTATTCACTTCTATGGCCAGTAGTCTTATGATCTGTTCTGTATGCTCACTCAGCTCCTGCACAGATATCCCATCCTCCTACGGTTGGGCTGCACTAAGAGAATTGATCAAATATTCATCTATGACAGTTACCTGCATATTCTAAGTGAAGGTTCTGAGTAAAGCCGAAACAGGAGTAGTTTAGAGTGGGAATCGTTAACTTCCCATTTTTTGCTGGAAATATACAAAGTGATTCCGATGAAAAACTGCAACTTTATTCCGGTGTTGACAAGAGGATCTGTTTAAGCCAGAAATCATCAGCGTCTCTTGGCTGAATTACGAAATATTCTCAACCGTTATGAGGGTACGGGCCGCGACCACTTCATTTTATCTGGAGCCCGCCTATTTCTCTGTTTCTCCGCTTCAGGAGTACGTTCTTCTTCAATAATAAGAACTTTCAGTTTCAATTATTAACTTTAATTCAGAAGAGTTTTCCAATGAGATTTTTAGTTATTTTCTACCCTGTACTTCCACCGAAAAGCTTTAGGAGTAATACCACACTCCTTACGGAAAACGGAATAAAAATGGGAGGTATTATTATATCCAGTCTCTTGCAATATAGTCTGGATAGAGAGTTCGGTGGTTTTTAGCAGCTCTTTCGATTTTTCAATTCTATAAGAATTAATGTAGTTGGGCAGTGATTGACAGGTCTGATCCTTAAAAATCCTCCCAATATATGGTGCCGATAGTCCCAGTTCTTCAGAAATCATTATCGAAGACAGGTTACAATCATTATACCGCTGCTTTATTATACGTTGAATAGCCAGAACTATCTGTTCGTTCCGAGTATCAGTATTTTTGCTGACACTGGTCTCAATTGATGAAATAACCGCAGCCAGTAGCTGGTGTAGCTCCATCATGTTGGTACAATTGGCCGCATCGTGCAGCACGGTCGAAAACGACACCGGAAATTGGTAAGATGCGGGCTTTTCAATTCGCTCGGCCGCTTTATATATGATAGAGATGAGCCGGGTATACACCGTATGAATTGTTCGATGAGTCCCTTCCGTTGCCCGGTTCAATATTGTGGCACACATTTCTCTCGCTTCCGCATACTGCGCGTTGAGTATGGCCGAAATTATTTCATTTTCCTCTTGTTTACTTACTTCAATCGAGCTTTTCTTCCGCACATCGATCTCATTTAGATCAATACACGCACCAGCTCCGAAAATAAAACGGTTTTTAACCGCATCTTCCAAATTACTAATCGAGGCGGCGGCTTCCGAAAGAGTAAGGGCGTTAGGGTTGAAGACAGCTGAAAAAGAGGTATTCATTTCTCTGGCCAGTATCTTTATTATCGCTTCGGTTTTTTCTTTCAGCTGGTGCGCGGTGATCTCGCCTGCATGCGGAGGATTGATAAGAGCAAGCAGTACCCCGCCTTTGAAGGGAAAGGTTTCACAGGAGTAAATGTTTCCAAGATTCGTTTGAATCAGATCAACTTCTGCTTGTAAAGACAATGTGTCCCTCGAGCCCAACAGCTCTTCACTACGACCCATATTTGGGTCCAGGGAGAACAGAATACAATAGATTGGCCGATACAGATCGATATTGAATTGAAGCCCTTCTAAATTCTTAAAATATGAATCGGCTGCGGAGTGGTTGGGTTCCATCAAAAACGAATGCAGGAGCTCCTTATTGATGATAGCGGAGGTCTCCTCCTCTTTTCTCTCGAGCTCTTCAGTGTAAAACGCAGCCTGTCGAATCGGGATAAAGATTCGCCTTGAAATCAGAAACGAAATCAGAATCGTGACAAGGATAAATAGTGAGGTTACAAAAAAGGTAACATTTCTAATGGTTATGACCGGGCCAATGATATGTTTGTAGGGAGTCTTGCGGATAAAAAGCCATCCGAGGTCGCTGCGGTAATAATAAGTAATAAGCTCCTTGGTTTGAGTATTACTACTGAGAAAATAGCCCTCCCCGATGCTTCGGTTTGATGCGCTTGTTTGTACTGCCGCGATAGCTTTAGGTATATACCCACTTGAAGCAAGTTCCTTATACGCAGCAGTTTTACCGCCCATAATAATGTTGCCTTCGGTACCGATCACCACTGTTTCTTGATAATCAGTAATAGATGCAAGCTCAATCTGTTCTTGTAGCCAGGCTTCGGAGATATTGATTACAATCGTGCTCACCGGCATTTCGGCTCTTTTTCCCAAAAAATGGAACAGAAATGTAAACACCCCTGTCTCTTCTCCCGGTATGTATCGGGTAATCGGGCGACCCGAATTTACCACGTCCTTATCTTCCATCAAATCCGTGATGGCTTTATCAAAGAAGTTCTCCTTTGACTGCACCAGTTGCATTTTTGCTTTGGTCACAATATAAAACTGATTCTGATTGACATTGTATAGATAGATTGAGTGTAGATTTGGTATTACCAGGGAATAACTCTTTAACTGTTGCAGAGAAATGAGCTCCTCAATCTGTTCAATTT
>CAZAMY010000144.1:0-6396 GCA_964485995.1 uncultured Sediminispirochaeta sp. | reverse complement strand
AAGCGGTAGGAGATGCTGCCGAGGGTGCAGCGCAGTACATCGCGCTCCTGGCCGGTGTCGCCGACAGTGTCGACGGTGAAGATGGTATCTGGTTCGACGGTGATGGTGCTGTAGTCGCCGCGCTCGAGCTCGGCAAAGCCGTCGAGTCCGGTGATAACCGAATCGCCGCCCCGGACATCGTCGCCGATGTAGGCCTCAATGCGGTCGCCGCCGCGGCGGTCGATATCCACCCGGCCCTCGCGGTAGACCACCTGCGCGTCCATGGCGGACAGTGCGCTGAGGCTTAAAAAGTGTAACAGGACTATACCTACGCTGATTCTGCGGGCTTGTGCTGACGCGGTCATTTCAATGGTCCTTTCACGCCGACCACCATCGGGTACCCTATCTTCTTTCCAGATAATAATAGGAGAAAACGTCCGTAGGGCGTGGTGATTTCGGCGAATGCGGGATTCTCAGGTAGCGAGTTGGCGAAGAAAACCCGTACCTCGGCAGTGTCGGCAAAGCGGGTGTACTCGGCCGGGGTGGCCGGAGCGATGCCGAGAAGTTGGGCTTCGGAGAGAAAGCCGGAGGCGTCCTGCAGGTTTTTCCACATGAGCTCGGCGTCGCGCTCGGTGGTGAGGACTTCGGTGTCGAAAAGAAAGGGAACGTTAGTCAGGGCGGCGGCCCCTTGCGGGTCGCGCTGCTGCAGCTCGTACAGCAGGCCTTTGACGCTGCGTTCGCGCTGCGAGACCGGCATGCCGACGCAGCCGGCTAACAGGAGCAGCAGGCTTCCGAAACAGAGGGTTCGGATGAGTTTCTTGCGCATAGTGCCTCCGGCGTTTAGTTTCTGACTAGTATAGTATCGCACCTTTCCGAAAAAAGCAAAGTAGTGGTTAAAAGCTTGTGAGATTTAGATCATTACACGTAACATAGGTTACGGAATGAGGCGGCGGAGACGTGGTAAAATTGGTGCTGCCAATTCCGGAGTGGCGGTAGTGCTGCCCGAGTGCGACTTTTTTTTGCGAGGCCCTTGAGATGAGTAAGAAGTTCAGTGGAATAGTGAAAGCTCGAACAGTAGTTGATGTAGTGTTGGTAGCGCTGTTTGCCGGGCTGATTGCAGCCGGCAGGATTCAGCTGTGGTTTGCCCTATTTGCCATTGGAATGCTGGTTTCGACGGCGGCGGGGCGGTTTTACTGCGGGTGGCTGTGTCCGATGCACACCTTGATGCGACCGATTGTTTTTCTGCATAAGCAGCTGGCAAAGCAGCGGGGCGGCCGGGGGGCCAGGGACTCGCAAGGTGCAAGCCGCAGTGCCTATCAGGCGGGCCGCACAGGTCGACGGGCGGCACCCTCTTTTTTGGCCGGAGCGGCGGTTCGCTACGGTTTTTTGATTCTCTTTCTGGGAGCGGCGGTGTCGCAGAAGATGGTCGGATTTCGGGCGCCGGTGCTGCCAATTCTCACCGGGCTGGCGGTTGTGTTGGTTCTGTTCTTTGAAGAACAGTGGTGGCACTCTAACTTGTGTCCCTTCGGGACCGTGTTGAAGGGCTCTTCCTCGCGGGCAAAGTTCGGGATGAAGATTGATACTGATGCATGTACGGGCTGTGGTCTGTGTGAGGCGGCCTGCCCGGCGGATGCAATCGGGATAGTGCCGGAGAATACGGAGAAGGCTGACGGGCGTCCGACGCAGCAGATTCGCAGCATCAGCACCGCCAGCTGTCTCAGCTGTTTTGCATGTGCCAAAGCCTGCCCTCGCGATGCGATCGGCTATGGGGTGCTGCGCTGATGCGGCTACTCCGGCGTGCGGCGGCCGGCGACCTCGAAAATCGAGACCTCTTTCGATTTGCCCTTTACACGCTCCTTGCCGGCGTAGCGAATCTGGTAGTCGTCGGCATTCTGCAGGCAGGCATGAGTGGCCTCGCTTATAGCGATGCCGATGCCAAGCTTCTTTGTGAGGGCTTCGATCCGGCTGGCCAGGTTGACCGCATCGGAAATAACCGTGCCATCCATGCGGCGGTTCTCGCCGACGGTGCCCAGCATCAGGTCGCCGGTGTGCAGCCCCACGCCGAAGTTTATGGGCTGGTAGTTCATTTTGCTGCGGTCGTGGTTGTAGCGCAGCAGCTCCTCGCGCAGGTGTATGGCGGCTTCAACCGCATCCTCGGCCCGCTCGGGAAACAGAGCCATAATCCCGTCGCCCATGTATTTGTCCACAAAGCCGTGATGGTCGCGGATGATCGGTCCCATACGATTGAGAAAGGAGTTGATAAAACGGAAGTTCTCCTCCGGGGTCAACTTCTCAGAGAGGCTGGTGAAATCGCGGATGTCGGCAAACAGCACGGTCATGCGATGGCTGGCATGGTCGCCGAGTTCGATCTCCATTACATTTTCTTTTTTGAGAAAACGCAGAAACTCCCGCGGCACAAAGCGCTCCATCGACTGGTTGAGCTGCCACAGGTGGGCGGCCATCTCCTCAGAACGTTGGAACGCATTGGCGAATTTTTTGGTCATGACCATCGACTGGAAAAAAATAAACAGGAGCAGACCGAAGGGCACCAAGAAAATAGTCGGCAATACCATGTAAGTTTTCACTATGTCGTGTACTGTTGTGGCAAACAGAAAGCTGAAACCAACTATAAACAGGCCGGCGCCGGCTTTGCGCGTGTGCACCGCTTTGATCAGCACATAAAATACATACAACGCCACTGTTATGGTAAACAGCTGAAAATACACCAGCAGACGCATATACAGCGTAGCGGGCGTGATCAAGATTACCAGAGAGTAGAGCATTGCGATAACGTCTATTACCCGCGGGACCGGCCGGTGCACATGCTCTGGAAAGAGGGCGTGGATAAAACGGAAAAAGAATAGCACCGCCAGCGAAAACGTGAGATATCCGAGTTTCGCTATTAAGAACCAGTGCATATCGGGAAAGAATTTCAGGATCATCAGCTCTTCGTACAGGATAATTCTGAATGCGAGCACCAGAGTCAGCAGTGCAAAAAACAGAGGAGAAGCATCGCTGCGCCGAAAATAATAGAGTCCCAGATGGTAAATCGACATAATAATGAGCGCACCAAACAGAAACATATCGTAGAGCATGCGATTCATACGGTGCTGATACGCCTGTGATACCGTGCCCAGTTGAATTGAATCGACCACTCCCCCGGTCCTGTCATGAAAATTCGACACCTGCAGCACAATATCCAGCCGCGGCTGATGGGCTTGAAAATCGACCACCGCCGGCCGCCATTCAGGTACCGACTCTTGCGGCGTTGTGCCGACCTGCCCGGTCCGATAAACCAGTTTGCCGTTTATATACATCCGGGCCGCAGAACCAATGAACCCGAAGCGCAGGCCGAAGGTTGCGGGACGCTCCTCCGGAAGCAGCACCTCGAGACGGTAAGTTCCATAGCCGTATTCGCTGATCCTGCTTGTAGAGAGGGATGAATCGGACCACATTCCGGGTAGGGGCATGAGGATGGGGGCCGTCGAGCCCTGCGCATCCGCAGTCGGTGGAATGAGCTGGTTCCAGTAAAACTTCCATTTTCCGTCCAGCTTGACCGCCCCCTGCTGAACAAAAGAGTAATCCCGCAGGTCGAGAATGCCGTTCTGAGTTTTTACGCTTTGAGCGTTACTGGGGGCCGCCGGCGATTCTTCAGCCACTGGCCGCTCAGCCGCCGGGGCTGGAAAACTCGTCAGAAGAAAGAGGGCAACACACATAAGCACAGTGACTATATCTGGGTTAAGGGTTTTGGTTTTCACAACAGGGATGATTATAACTTGTGATAGAGGTTTTGTCTTTTTGTTTTTGCTGTTGAGAGCAATTCAAACTTCGCACATCCATAGGACATCTAAAGTTTTAATTACTGTGCTGTTGACCCCGCCAGTTTTCGAGGCTATCCTGTAATATATCAGTTTGCAGACACACGCGGATAAAAAGGAGGAGCACATGGATAAGCCAAAGATTGCACTGGTAACCGGGGCGGCTGGCACCATGGGGATGGCCGTGACAGAAACGTTCATAGCCGAGGGGATTGATGTGGTCATGGTCGATATTGTCGAAGACAAGCTGGCAGCGGCGGCCGAACGGCTTGGCCCGCAGGCTCATCCTTACGCCTTCGATATCAGCGATCCGGAACTGGTTGAAAAATCTGTGCAGAAGATTATCCAAGAGGTCGGGACGGTTACCATACTGGTAAACAACGCCGGAATTCTGTCAAACAACAAGGTGATGCAGACCACCCCGGAAGAGTGGAACCGTGTGTTGTCAGTAAACTTGAGCGGGGCATTTTATCTCTGCAAAGCGGTGCTGCCGGGTATGCGGAGAGTAGGCTGGGGCCGCATAATCAATACCAGTTCGTATGCGGCCAAGTGCGGCGGCATTACCGCCGGCACGGCGTATGCGGTCTCGAAGGGCGGGCTGATTACCCTCACCTTCTCTGTTGCCGCCGAAACCCTGCGCGATGGAATAACTGTGAACGGAATTGCACCGGTGTGGGTGAAAACTCCGATGGTCACCGAACAGTTGACCGAAGAGCAGCGGCAGCAGGTAATCGAAAAAATTCCGGTGGGACGTTTCTGCGAGCCGGATGAGTTTGCCCATGTGGTCAGTTTTCTGGCTGCAGAAAAATCCGGCTTTATTACCGGTGAAATTGTTGACCTGAACGGTGGAATTCATTTTGATTGATAACAGTGCTGCAAGAAGGAGTTTCGCGTGAGAAAAAAAATAGTAGTTTTTGCGACCAGCTTTATGGATGAGTTGCTTACTCATCCGGATGGCGAGGGGCGACCGGCAAAGGAGTTGCAGGATGCCGCTGAGCGCAACTGTCTCGATCTGGAGTTCAGGTGCACCCGTAAACCTGCCGATGACCTCTCATTAAAAGAGGTCGAAGGCGTCGTAGCCGCCATTGCCGATTTAGAAATCTGGAACCGTGATCTGCTCGAGAAGGCAGGCAGGGACAGAGGCGGAGATTTAGGCATTTTGGCCCGCTACGGTATAGGCTATAACAACATAGATACGATTGCTGCCCGGGAGGCCGGCGTGCATGTGACCAATACCCCCGGGGCCAGTGCCGCTCCTACAGCCGAATGGACGGTTTCTACCCTCTTGGATGTAGCCGGCCGCCGGCTCCCGCATCATGCTCGCGCCGGAAAGGGACAGACCAAAAGCGGCCCTTCCCGCCTCGACGTCAGCGGAAAAACACTCGGCATTATCGGAACGGGGAATATCGGCAAACAGGTGGCAGCTCTGCTGCGCGGTTTCAACCTGAAGATCATTGCTGCCGATCTTGTGCAGGATGCAGAGTGGGCTGCAGCCAACAATGTAGAATATACCAATCTGCAGGATCTGTGCGAACGGGCCGATTTCATCACCCTGCACGCATCCGGAGGCAGCTTGCTACTGGGTGCCGATGAAATCGCGCGCATGCAGCCAACTTCGGTACTGGTGAACTGCGCCCGCGGTGCGCTGGTGGACAACCGGGCTGCCTATGAAGCGGTACGAACGGGCCGCCTCTACGGATACGGCATAGATGAGGTTTGGGAGTATAAAGACCTGCCGCTGACTGAGGACCTGAACATTGCCGCCAGCCCGCATGTAGGTTCGGACAGCGATATGGGCAAGCTAAAGATGCAGCAGATGTCGGCACAGGCAATTATCGATTATGTCGACGGGAAACAGCCGCAGCATATAGTCAACAAATAGAACACAGCAGGGGGCAGGGATGAATGCATTAGTTCTCAGCAGCTATAACAATTTGGAATATACGCAGGTAGAGAAACCGGAAATAAAGCCAGATGAAGTGCTGATACGTATTGAAGCGGTCGGCATCTGCGGCAGTGATGTGCACGGTGTAGACGGCAGCACCGGCCGCCGCATCCCGCCGCTCATTATGGGCCACGAGGCGGCCGGCGTAATAGAAGCGGCCGGGGCAGAGGTCAACGACTACAAACCGGGCGAGCGGGTAACCTTTGATTCAACAGTATACTGCGGCCACTGCCGCTACTGCCGGCAGGGAAAGATAAACTTCTGTGAAAACCGACGGGTTCTGGGTGTGGCTTGTGATGAATACACGCAGCAGGGAGCTTTTGCTGAATACATCAATATTCCCGCGCACATCCTCTACCGGCTGCCCAAAGAGGTAAGCTTTCAGGAGGGCGCGATGGTAGAACCGCTGTCCGTAGCCGCCCATGCGGTTGAAATAACGCCCATCTCCTTCGGCGACACGGCGATGGTAATCGGAGCCGGAGTGATCGGCTTGCTTACCTTGCAGGTCCTGCGATCATCCGGATGCAGCCGGGTATATGTGGCAGACATCGACGAATCTCGCCTCGCCACCGCGCAGAAACTGGGCGCAACCGAGACCTTCAATACCAAGAAGGTGCAGCTGACGGAAGAAATCATTCGGCGCACCGGCGGGCT
>CAZAMY010000143.1:0-6420 GCA_964485995.1 uncultured Sediminispirochaeta sp. | reverse complement strand
GCCCAGGCGGTTGCGGAGAAGATGATTCCCCGGAACTACGGCCGCATCATCAATATCGGTTCGGTAACCAGTGTGTTCGGTTACGCCGGCATCACTCCATACTGCGCCAGCCGCGGCGGGGTAAAGCAGATGACTATGAGCCTGGCCGACGAATGGGGCGGCCAAGGTATTACGGTTAACTGCCTGGCACCGGGCTGGTTCAAAACCGAGCAGAACAAAGTGCTGTATGAGAACCAGACCTGGGTCGAGTACATCAAGGATCGCATCCCGCTGAATCGTCCCGGGCGACCGAACGACCTCGACGGTACTGTGGTGTTCCTGGCCTCCGATGCCGGCGAATATATCACCGGTCAGTGCATCCTGGTCGACGGCGGCATCTCGACCGGCGCAACCAAGGCTACGGTATAGGGAGGCGCTATGGAGATAGCCGAATACACATTGGAATCTATTGGCTCCGACGCCATGGCCAAATACACTGGGGCTAAGGACGCCGCCGGAACTGACATGGTCTCACAGCCGCCTGCCAACTGGCGAGTCGATCTGCAGGGCATGACGATTTTGGCCTTCGGTGGCGGGGGCAATCTGAGTGAAGACTTTCTGACTGCCGCGGCCGGCTGCGGGGCACGCATCGCCATTGCAGACTTTCTTCCCGAAAACCCCGCGGCCGCCAGGGAAAGCCGCGAGAGAGTTCTGCGTCTCGGCCGGCGAATTGCCCTTATAAGGAACAGTGAAATCCGTGCGCGCACCGGTAAGCTGTCCGAAACGGAACCGGAACTGCCGCCGGTCATATTCGGCGACGTGAGAAAGAGCGCCGATGTAAAGGCCACTGTGGACTATGCAGCTGAAAAGTTCGGAGCAATCGATATCGGGATTGATTTTGCTGGCATTCATCATCCGCCCTTCGATATAGCCCGTGAGGATGCAGGGGCTCTGGAGGAATCTTTTAGAAATGTAATCGACATCAACCTGAGCGGGGCGTTTCTAATAACCGCCCACCTGGCCCGCAGAATGGCGGCACAGCGCCGCGGCCACATTATTCACCTGTGCAGCAACGGCAGCCGGGCTTCCTTATACGGCTCATACGCCTACAACGCCTCCAAGCACGGCCTCGAGGGTCTGGTAAAGACCGCCGCCGCCCAGATGGCACCTTACGGTGTAAGAGTAAATGCAATCGCCCCGGGCACGGTTGAGACCAATCTGAACCGTGATCTTCTGCGCGATGAGGCTGGCGAACTGCGTGCGCGAGCCCGCAGTATCCTGGCCCACACCCCCAGTAAAAAGTTCTGCACCCGCGAAGGCGTCACCGCAACCCTGCTGTCGATGTGCATCCCCCAGCCGCACCTTACCGGAAACGTGGTGTTTGCCGATGACGGCTACAATATCGAAGGCCACTCATGGCCGGAGGGAAACCGAGCCCTGTTCGCCGGGCAAGATGAGTTGGATACGCTTTTCACACAAATTGATTCGGAGTTTCCCGGCGTTTGAGCCGCTGTTTTACTCTTTTCCGAACCCTGCGGTAAGCCCGCTAATAATATATCGTTGCGCGAACATGAAGAACGCTATGCCGGGTATAATGGCGAGAATTGCCCCGGCAGTGAGTGAGTTCCAATAGGTGGTTTCATCACCGACAAAGTAATACAATCCTACCGTAATCGGTTTGAGATTCTCGGTGTTCAAAAAGAGAAATGGCGCTAAGAACTCGATCCATGTCCAGAGGAACGCAATAATCGCAACTGCGGCAATACCGTTGGCAATAACCGGCAGGACAACCCGGAACAATGCACCCAGACGAGAAGCACCGTCGATAAGGGCTGCATCAATAAGATCTTGTGGAAACTGATCGAAAAACGATTTCAGCATCCATACTGCCAAAGGATAGGTGAGATATATCGTATAAATCACCACCGATGCCCGCGTATTTATCAGCCCGAGCTGTCTGAGTATCAGATAGAACGGCAGCAGCAGGGAGATTGGCGGTATCAGGCGGATAAAGAGAAAGCTCAACAGCACCATATTACTGCCGCGATATTTATACCTGGTCAGTGCGTAGGTAGTAAACACAGCCGCAGTGGTTACAATCGTGGTAGTGACCAAAGCATAGATGATTGAGTTCAAGAGAAATTTCGGCACGGGCGACCGTCCCAGCACTTCCTGATACGCCTCCAGGGTAAAGTTCTCGGGAATATAGGTCGGCGGCCATTGGATCGCTTCCGGGAGGGTCTTGAGCGAGGTTACCAGTGTCCAGTAGATAGGGCCTAATAAGAGTATTAGAACTACGGCCATAATAACATATGGTGTAACTTTATGTTCAAGAATGTTACTGAGTCCACGTCGTACAAACATACATTACTCCTTCAGCAGGAAATAGATATACACTGCAGCTATCAACAGACAGATCAATGCTAAATACACACTTACAGCTGCAGCGCGGCCGAATTCTATATAATTATAGATGTAGTCCAGATTCAGCATGCCGAGCACATAAGTGCCTCTGGCCGGCCCCCCCTTGGTGAGTGAGAAGATAGCGTCAATGGTTCGAAAAGAAAACACACTGGTAATCAGCAATCCAGTCAGAATTGGTCCTTTGGCCAGCGGCAAGGTGATATAACGGGTTTTCTGGAAGATGTCGGCCCCGTCTATATCCGCCGATTCATAGAGTGTTCCGGAGATTGCCTCAAGCCCGGCAAGGGTGAGTATGGTCATAAAGGGAACACGGGTCCACGCATCGGCAATGATTACAGCCAGCATGGCTGTGTTGGATTGTCCTATGAAGTTCACGTTCGACTCAAACAGTCCTATCGATACAAATACATGATTCAACACCCCATAGGCGGCATTGAACATCCAGCCCCAGATGAAACCGGAAACAATGAGCGGCACAGCCCAGGGGAACATGACGAAAGTTCGCAAGGTTGTTGAGCCTTTTCTGATACGACTGAGGCTCCAGGCAGTGGGATACGCAAGAATGAATGTGAGCAGTGTCGAACCGGCAAAAAAAGTCAGCGTGTTAAACAAGGAGTCTCTGAATACACGATCTTTAAACAAATAAATGTAATTATCAAAGCCGAGAAACTGTATGGGCTGCAGCACATCGAATTTCAGGAAGCTTACTCCGATGAGGATTATTAGCGGTATTCCCACCCATAATACAAGTAGAATCAAACCGGGAAGTGAGAGCAACATCCCAAACTTGCTGTCCGAAATAGATTGCATTTTCATTGTTAATGATGTCTCCTCTTCTCTATTAAAGCGGCGCCGGGAAGTCGCCCTCCCGACGCCCATCTTAAGAGATTATTGGTAGATACCGTCGATTTCGCTCTGTGCCTTTTCGAGTGCTTCCAGAGGATCAATTTCTCCGATTGCTGCTCGGCCGAAGTACTCGATGAGTACATCATTGGCTTTCATCGCTCCCGGAGGAAAGGATTCCATTACAGTGGTAGCAACTGATTTAGAGCGCGGTTCGGCCCACATAATCTGTTCCTGTACCTTAGGATCTTTGTAAGTTCCCGGGTAGAAGGCTTCGTTTCCTTCCAGAATAAGCTCGTTGGCCATAGCCTGTTTGCTCATGCGGAATTCGGAGAACAGCAGCATAGCGGCCTTCTGCGCCGGATCGGCGAACGGGTTCACCATAAACGCATCGAAGTCGATGAATGCTGAGCGGTTTGAATCGGGTTCGGATGCATCCCATTTCGGAGGTTGAATAACTGCCCAGTCGCCTTTACCGATAGGTCCTTCTGCCGGTTCGCCGAATACATCTTCCTGCATAGCCGGAGCCTTTTCGGGATCAGCGCATACATTCACCCAGGTAGTAAAACCGAGCATCATTGCCGATTTTCCACGGGAGAAGACATTCTGATAGTCGTTCCAAGTCCAACCGAGTACGGCTTCAGGGGCTATACCGTCACGAACCAAGCCAGTCCAGTATTCCCAGGAATTCCGGCCTTCGGGAGTATTGTAATTCGGAGCTCCGTCCTGAATCACACGAGCACCCTGACTGTAGATACCGGGCTGCAGCATGTGCAGCAGGTTGTAACTCTTGGCCGGAAAAACTATACCGTAATAATCCTGTCCAAGGTTTTCTTTGGCCCAGTCGTTGCATTTCTTTGCAGCTTCACGAACCTCCATCCAGGTCTCGGGTACCTTTTCTACACCGGCAGCTTCCAGCCATGAAGGGCGATAGTAGAATACATATGCGCGCATTGTATCTACAGTTGCATACCCTTTTCCATCATCGCCAGTCAGAGTCGGTACAATACTGTCAGGATACGCAGCTTTTACCTCATCGGTCCAGAAGGGCATCGGTTCGGCCCAGCCAGCGCCGATTATCTGCTCTAACTGATAAGGTCCGCTGTCCAGGGACATACCGTGCACCGATTTGTCTTTTGAAACCAGTACGTTCAGGGTTTTTTGGAAGAGAATCTCAGAGGAAACTTCCGCCCACTTTACAGTAATGCCGGTCATCTCTTCAAAGAGCTCAATGTTTCTGGCAGTCGCGGGGTCGCCGCCCATACCGCCACTATTGAAGTAGAAGATCTCATCTACGCCTTCTGTGGCTGCATCCCATCCTTCGGGCAGCACGTATTTATCACCGGTCAGACGTTCTACCGCCGGTTTCGGCGCATCCCAGTTAATGAGATCGATGGCATTTTGCTCATCCTGCGCCTCTTTCTGTCCCTCGGCTGCCAGCCCCATAGTAAAAGCCAGCATAACCACTAAAGCCAAAAATACAATTGACAGCCTTTTAGTCATGTAAACCTCCTTTGTAGTTTATACTAAAAGCTAAATTCGAAACATCTAAAGTTCTTTTTGTCGCACAAGCCCCCTTTCTTTTTGTTTTGCTATTCATTCATTTTCAAAATAGGTAAAGAAATTGTAGATGTGGATTTCTGTGCGGTAAAGGTACTAAAAGTACTCTTTTTGTACCAATTACAGTACTAACAAGCTGTGAGTACCATTACAAATTGTAGATATCAGAGCGATTGTGAACACCAATTTTCTTATATATAGATCGGATGTGGTTTTTCACTGTTTGCGCGGCAATATACAGCATTTCGGAAATCTCTTCGTTGCTGTATCCATTGACCATGAGCTTATAGACTTCACGCTCGCGCCGGGAAAGGCGGTCGGCCAGTTGTTCCTGCCGTTGGGTGAGCGGCTCCTTCTGGTCATGCTTGTGGCCACCGCCTCCAATTGATTTGCGGAGTGCTTTCTTGGCAATTTTCTCTGAGACAATGAACCCTCCACGATATATGGACCGTATTGAGGCAATCAGCCCATCAACCGGCATATTTTTCAGTAGATATCCGCAGGCACCATTTTCGATTGCAGTATCTACGTAATCATCATCTGCAAAAGTGGTGAGAATAATTACCTTAGTATCGGGTAGTTGCGCGGTGATTTCCTTGGTGAGGTCTACGCCGTTTATACCCGGCATCTTTATATCCAGCAGGGCTACATCTGGTTTGAGTGCAAACACCTTGCTGCGGGCCTCATTCCCGTCATGAGCAACCCCTACAATCTTAAAATCATCGGCTCGACTGTCGATTATGCTCTGTAACAAATCAACGAATAACACCTGATCATCAGCAACTACCATCGATATAGGCGCCATTAGTATCTCCTTCCCCAGGGAAACTTAACTATTACAATGAAACCGCTGCGGGAGTTCTGCACCTCAAGTTTCCCGTCAATGGCCGCCAGCCTTTCTCGAATACCCCACAGTCCGATTCCTTCCTCAATATCCTTGGTACCGGTGCCGTTATCCCGAATAATCACTTCGATTTCATTCTCATCATTCCAGAACATGATCTTTATCAAACTCGCTTTGCCATGGCGAAACGAGTTAGTCATGCACTCTTGAATACTCCGGTACACAATCCGATTGATGTTACGCCCGAATGAGTTGGGGGCGTTTCTCAGTTCGAGTTCGACTTTAACGCCAGTCGCCTTTTCAAATACATTTACCAGGCGCTTGACTGCCGCAATATCATACTTACGCTCGCTGTCTCTATCCTTCAGATAGCGGAGGGTTTTCTCGGTATCATGGACCACTTTCTGTGCTTCGCTGTTGACCATTTTTGTCATTTCCACCGCCAAATCGTGGTCTACATGCAGTTTATCCCTGAGCGACTCGCTGAGCATCATAATATTTACCATCGAATGTCCTATTATATCATGCAGTTCCCTGGCAATGCGCTTGCGCTCGGCATTAAGAGTGTCACCGATTTCTTTCATAATATTATCTTGGAGTTTGAGGTTTGCCTCCATCAGGTTACTCACCGTATCCTCATAACTGTCTATCAACATGCGGTTAGTGCGGGCCCGCAGCCTGAAGGAATTGAAGAGAAACAACACAAGGATTATTACGAGGTGCAATGAAAAAAACCCGAATAAGCTTCCCCAACCCGGTTGCGGCTGCAG
>CAZAMY010000142.1:0-6427 GCA_964485995.1 uncultured Sediminispirochaeta sp. | reverse complement strand
CAAGGTGGTTCGCGAAGAGATGGAAAACCTGTATACTAAAGCGGCGGCTGAACAGTTGATTATTCAATACGGCGGTTCAGTCAAGCCCAAAAATATAGCATCGCTGATGGACAAAGACAACGTCGACGGTGCCCTGGTCGGAGGAGCATCGTTGAAAACGGAAACCTTCGTACCTATTGTAAAGTTCAATCAGTAACGCAACGGAGAAACACTTATGGGATTTTTTGGTATTTTACTTCTGGTCATCTTTGTCATTACCGCACTTTTACTTATCGTATTGGTGATGATCCAGGACGATCAAGGTGAAGGATTGGGCGGTATCTTCGGTGGATCGAGCAGTACTGCCTTCGGTTCCCGTTCGGGAAACGTACTCACACGTGCGACCTCTATACTGGGAGCGGTATTTCTGTTAACCGCTTTCGGCCTTGCATGGGTGAACAGAACACCTGAGGGCGGCGATGTAATCGGTGCCGCACGAGCGGATGCTTCGCAACAGAATGAACAGTGGTGGACTGAACCGGTCGATACACCTACACCGGAAGCACAGGATCAAGACGAACTACCTACCACCCAAGAGCAGTAAATCTCAGGCTGTCCCCGATGTTCATTGCGAACCGGGGACACTTTTTTCTGCACCTACATTGGCCATTATCACATGCGCGATCTGCATGTAGTCGGGAGTAAGGATGAAAATCGCAGTCGTATTCTTTGCGGGAAGTAACCGTAATCAACTTACAGAAACTGCTAAAGGGTTGCAGCAGGGCTTGGAAAAACAGGGGCATCAGGTTGATCTCATTGACGGAGATCGAGATGTCAATGTAAAGCTAACAATTTATGAATACATTTGTATCGGCGCTACCGCGATCAATTTTTTTGGTGGTAAAGTGAACGAGCATATACCGAAATTTTTGGCTAATTCCGGTCTCGTCTCAGGTAAGCGCTGCTTTGCATTTACAACTAAAACCGGCCTGCGACAGATGAAAACCCTGCGGGCACTCATGAAATCGATGGAACATGAAGGCATGTATCTAAAGAATTCAGATATTCTGGCCAATCCGCAAGAAGCGGAAGAAGTTGGCAAACGCCTTCATGTGGGTTAAGTTGTACACAAGAAAGCTTACAAAGGAAGGATCTAACTTTATGAGAAAGAGCAGAATAACTGTACTCATATTCTATCTATTGATCGGAGTGACATTCTCTCTCAGCGCACAAGTATTGGGTGAGACTGTTGCTACAGTCAATTTGACCCGTACACAGGGAATCACGAGTCAGCAGGTTGATGAAAAACTAGAAGAAATTCGCCAGATGGGTTCCCAGAGCGGCGTTCCCATCGATCAGATAAGCCGCGATCAGGTAATTGAATCACTTATTTCTGAAATCTTGATCAAACAGGCTGCTGAAAGAGACGGGATACGGGTCCAGGATGAAGACCTCCAACGGCTTGTCGATCAGCAAAAACGCCAAGTTGAGTCGCAACTCGGACAAAGCCTCGGCGACGAGGAGTTTCAGGCGATCGTGACTCAGGAAACCGGCTACACCTGGAAGGAGTACCGGCAGCGCATCGAGGATCAATTGCTGCAGCAGACCTATATCACCCAGAAAAAACGCGGCATGTTTGAATCTATCAATCCACCCTCCGAGCGTGAAATTCGAGCCCGCTACCAGGAGAATGCTACTAATTTTACTAACCCCGAATATGTGCGCATAAGTCATGTCTTCGTCCCGATCGCTAACAAGAGTGAAGAGGAGCAGGCTGACGCCCGAGATAAAATTGAAACAGCACGGTCACAGCTTCGCAGCGGAGAGTTGAGTTTCGATGATCTGGTGCTGAAATACTCTGAAGATGAGAATTCGAAGTTCCGCGGCGGCGATGTAGGCTTTGTTACCCGTAACAACCAGCAGGTGAAGAGCGTCTATGGGAATAACTTTTTCGACGCTATCTTTGAGCTCGAAGCGGGCGAGGTATCTGATATTATCGAATCAAATGTGGGATACCATATTGTGAAAGCCACCGAACATGAACAGGCTAAGATTCTCGGTCTTGATGACAGAATCGCACCGGATAATCCGACAACGGTAAGAGAATACCTACGCAATCGTCTTTATCAGGAGCGTCAACAGCAGACGCTGCAGCAAGCTATGAACGACGTAATGGGCGAATTGCGGGAACAAGCCGAAATCGTTCGTTACGACGACTAAGAAGACGGCTGAGAATGGGTTCAAGACGAAAAGCACGTATCCTGGCTCTGCAGGCTTTGTACAGCTGGGACTATACCTCACAAAGCAGCACTGAACTCGGACAGTTCGAATGGCTGGATGAAGAGCGTCGGGCAAAATACGAAGATGATACGCTTCTGTTTGCCCGGCTCATTATTCAGGGCACACTCGAAAATATCGAAGAGATTGATCAGAAAATCAAAGAACAGCTGGAACACTGGGATTTCAACCGCTTAGCCCGGGTCGACCTGGCTATTTTACGCTTCAGTATTTATGGCTTATTATACCAACACGAAATTCCTACCACTGTTACAATTGATGAGGCTATTGATCTGGCAAAACAGTATGGAAGCGGCGAATCGTACCGCTTTGTGAACGGAGTTTTGGACGGAGTACGTAAACAGTCAGCGGAAAAGTAATGAATAAGAGAGATGTATGGTTGATACTAGCAGTTATAACAGTTGCCCTCCTGCTGGCCCTTACTGTTGCAGTCATACTGGATGAGAAAAATAATACGAGCGCACTGCAGGAAACCCATCGCATAGAGGCCATCGACAGCCTCATTTCAAAAGGTGCCACACAGGCGGCCGAAGAGAGCATAATCGACCTGGCCTCCAAAGATTTATCGGCTGCCTCTTTTATCAGGCTCCTAAAAAGGGCCTGGCAAATCTCCCGCTGGAACGACTCGTATGCAGCCTATAATCGTGTAAGCGCCGCCGCTGTTGAAGCATACCCGGCCAGAGGAGATCTGAGTGCACTGAGGATTTACGGGCTGCTGAGAAGCGGCCGGACTTCTGCAGCGGCCGAACTGCTGGCCGACAGCGAAATCGATACAGACGACTGGTCCAAAGTAACTGCAGAAGCGGGATTGTATATACAGGATTCTGCAAAACCCGACGGTTATGCGCTCTCACAGCAGAGCGGTCCCGACGAATTCTTCGACATGTATGCGCAAACCGGCAGCTACGGGTTTTTGCTGGACGGGCTTTTACTCATGCTCCAACAGGGAAGAATCGATTCGGCCCACGCTGCGGTAATCGAAGATGATTTACAGCAGGAGCTGCCGCCTGATTTCATGTTTCAGCTTTCCTTCGATGCTGAGTACTGGCAAGATGCCGAAGACATACTGTCAACGTACCCTCAAATGTTCAGCAGAACCGAATTTCTGTTTCTGACTGCTGATATTCACATGTTTCGTAGGGAATACAGCCGGGCTGCAGAGCTGTATTCTACAATCTTGGATTCACCCCTCGAACTGCCCGCTTCTCTCAAATCGCAGGCTCTGCTGAATCTACTTTACACCTATGAAAAATCGCATCAGAAAATCCCGGATGAGATAAGCGAACTAATACGGCAAACTGCCATAGAGGATCCGGACGAATCAGCCCTCCTGTTTGCCGGTTACTTCCTGTCGAATAACCAGCCGTCCAGAGCTCAGGGAATACTGGAAATTTCCGCTGGTTCCGACGAACAGAGCATATTACGGCAGGTGCTGCGCGAAGAAACCCGACCGACCGTGAACCCTGAACGCTATAAATCGCTTCTATGGCGACTCGTGTATAGAACGGAAGATGCAAACTATGCCCGGTATTTGGCCTGGTTTTTGATCGGAATAGAAGATATTGAGGGGCTACAGAGTTTAATCCAGCATAGTCAGCTCACTTTCGGTGACCAAGGATGGATCCATTTTTATCGTGGTATTCTCCACATGTACGGCAGAAAATACGAAGATGCGGTTAAACAGTTCGATACCGGCTACCATCAGAATGAACAGTGGGAGTATCTGTATAATGCCGCTCTCAGTTATGCTGCCGCCGAAAATCCAAACGCAGCTCTGGATGAATTAAAAGCAGCTGAATCTATAGTAGATCCCCGCTCCGCAGCCCGTGCAACTATTATGGCCCAGCAGGTAGAGCTGCTTATTCACAGTGGTCGTTATACTGAAGCAGATAAGCTTTTGGCCATTTTCGAAAACCGGTTTCCCGGCAATATGGAAGCCGGACTTTTAAGAAGCCTACTTGAAGCTAGAGCTTCCGACTGATACTATGTTTCGGGAGTACGAATTACATGATCAAATTAAAAAGCCTCGAAGAGATAGATAGAATAAGAGAATCGTGCCGTTTACTGGAAAAAACCCATCAGGAAATCGCGAAACTCATAGATGTCGGCATTACTACCCGCGAGCTGGACAGTTTTGCAAAAAACTATATCGAATCACACGGAGGAGTACCCGCATTTCTCGACTACATGGGGTACCCGGCCAGTTTGTGCACATCCGTCAATAGTATAGTAATCCATGGAATCCCCGGCGATTATAAGCTAAAGAACGGCGACATCATCAGTCTCGACCTCGGAATCGACTTAAACGGTTACTTCAGTGATGCCGCCCGTACCTATGAAGTCGGGACGGTAGACGCAGATACCCATGAACTGGTAAGCGTGACCCGTGAGTGTCTGTATGCAGGTATAGAGAAAGCCGTAATCGGAAACCGCATCCAGGACATCGGCAGAGCTGTATCTTCAGTTGCCGGACGCCACAATTTCGGGGTAGTACGCGAATACTGCGGACACGGCGTCGGTTTTTCTCAGCACGAAGACCCGCAAATCCCGAACTACGTCAGTAGAGGTCCGAATCCGCGTATCAAGCGTGGGATGGTACTCGCTATCGAGCCGATGATCAATCTCGGTACCGGAAAGGTTATGCTGCACGACGACGGGTGGACAGTTGAAACCCAGGACGGGAAACTGTCGGCACATTGGGAGCACACGGTAGCCATATTCGATGATCACACTGAAATCCTGACACAGCTCGATTAACAGTTTTTTTGACGTTTCTGTAATAAATTATATATATTGTATTTAACTATTCAAGAAATCGATACATTGTGGAGGAAATGTGTGTATGAACCACAAAAAACTTTTCTATTCTAAGAAATTCTTTCTTTTTAATCTAGTCTTAGTCGGAATCCTGGTCGGATTCACGCTCTCTTTTATTACTTTTGGCTGTTCGACGGATGTAAAAGCCGGAGAGAAAGCTCGAGCGCAGGAATCATCCGCCAGCAGTGCTGATACCGCTACTGCGGTTTCACTTCAGAATTCTTTCCGCAGTGTAGCGCAAAAGGCATTACCCGTAGTGGTCGAGCTGAAAGTAGTGGAAGTAGTAAAACAACAGGTACCGCAATCCCGCGGATGGCCCTGGGATTTTCTGTTTCCGGAAGAGAATAATAACGGCAATGGAGATGAAGGACAGGAACGAGAGTTCAGAAGTCAGGGACTCGGATCGGGAGTGATTGTAAGAAACAGCGGTGATAAATACTATATTCTCACAAATGAACACGTTGTGGGAGAGGCAGATGAAATCAAGGCTGTTCTGAATGACGGCCGTGAGTTTACCGCTACACTAGTAGGAAAAGACCCCCGTAAAGATCTGGCGTTGGTAGAAATGGAAACCGATGAAGATCTACCGGTTGCTGAACTCGGAGACTCAGATGCAACTCAAGTGGGAGACTGGGTACTCGCAGTCGGCAGCCCCTTCGGCTTCGTGTCGAGTGTTACTGCCGGTATAGTCAGTGCGAAAGGCCGTTCCGGCCCGCAGGGCAATATCAGCGATTTTATTCAAACCGATGCCGCCATAAACCGCGGTAACTCCGGCGGAGCACTGGTAAACATCCAGGGAGAAGTAGTGGGCATCAACACATGGATTGCCGCCCCTACCGGCGGGAGTGTAGGCCTCGGCTTCGCCATACCTATTAACAATGCGAAAAAGGCAATCGACGACTTTATCACCAAAGGCAAGGTAGAGTACGGCTGGCTCGGAGTTACTGTCGGAGACCTCACGGGCGAGCTCGCCGATAGACTCGGCATAGACGAAGTATCGGGTGCGTTCATTCACAATGTCTATATTGATTCACCGGCTGACAAGGGCGGCATACGCCCGGGAGATTTTATCACCGAAATCAACGGCAGGAACGTGAAAAACCGTGACGAGGTTGTCCGGATAGTCGGCGATCTAGAAGCCGGATCTACCGCCACATTCAGAGTAAACCGCTTCGGCTCTATGACCACAGTTGAAGTGAAGATAGGCGAGCGAAAGGAAAGTGAAGAGATTCTGTCGAATCAGAATAAACTATGGCCGGGTATGATCGTCGTACCACTGAATGAAGAGGCCCGGGAGGAACTCGAACTGGAAGGATCGCAGAGCGGGGTTCTG
>CAZAMY010000141.1:0-6429 GCA_964485995.1 uncultured Sediminispirochaeta sp. | reverse complement strand
GCTGCGTATCCAGTCTTCGAGTACATCGCTGTCCATACCGTTTTTCTCCTACTGCGAATATACACATATGCTTTGCGGAGTGTAAACATCTGTGTATAATACTGATCTATGAAAGCAGTAGTAACAGTGGTCGGAGAGGACAAAATCGGTATAATTGCCGGGGTGAGTGCAATACTATCGGAGTGCAACGCAAACATCATGGATATTTCCCAGACTATTCTGCAGGATTACTTTACTATGATGATGCTGGTAGATTTGTCAAAGGTCGAGATGGGGCTCGAAGAGTTGAAAGCTCAGCTGCAGCAGACAGGAAAAGAGCTCGGGGTGTCGATTCAGATTCAGCATGAAGATATCTTTCGTTCCATGCACCGGATATAGGCAGGATATCGATAATGTTAAAATCACACGAAATTATGGAAACCATCCGGATGATCTCAGTGGAAAAACTGGATATTCGGACTATCACGATGGGAATCTCGCTTTTAGACTGTGCCGATCCCGATGAACACAAGGCTCGGCGAAAAATCTATGACAAAATCACGCATTGCGCCGGCTCTCTGGTTAAAATAGGTGCAGAGTTGGAAACGGAGTTCGGACTACCGATTATAAACAAGCGGATTGCTGTTACCCCGGTTTCGATGGTGGCCGCCGCTTCGAAGGCAGACAGTTACGTCGGCTTTGCCGAAACCCTGGATGCTGCCGCAAAAGAGGTTGGAGTGGATTTCTTGGGTGGGTTTTCTGCCCTGGTGCATAAGGGGTTTAGTGCTTCTGATCGTGTGCTCATAGGTTCTATTCCGGAAGCTTTAACGGCAACCGACCGGGTCTGCTCTTCGGTTAATGTGGCCACTTCGAAAACCGGTATCAATATGGATGCGGTCCGGGAGATGGGCCGGGTTATCAAGCGGGGAGCTGAACTCACTGCCGACCGGGATGGAATCGCCTGTACAAAGCTTGTAGTGTTTGCCAATGTTCCTGAGGATAATCCCTTTATGGCCGGGGCGATGCACGGGCCCGGGGAGCCGGAATGCACCATCAATGTTGGTATAAGCGGTCCGGGGACTGTGAAGGCAGCCCTGGAAAAGGTATCCGGAGAACCCTTCGATGTGGTGGCCGAGACGATTAAAAAGACAGCATTTAAAATTGCCCGGGCCGGCCAGCTGGTTGCCAGAGAAGCTTCCCGGCGTCTGAATGTGCCCTTTGGAATCGTGGATCTCTCCTTGGCGCCGACTCCGGCAGTCGGAGACAGTGTTGCTGCTATTCTCGAAGAGATAGGGCTCGAACGAGCCGGAGCCCCGGGAACCACCGCTGCCTTGGCATTACTGAATGATGCAGTCAAGAAGGGCGGTATCATGGCCGCCTCGCATGTAGGCGGTTTGAGCGGTGCGTTTATTCCGGTGAGCGAGGATGCCGGCATGATAGATGCCGTCAAAGAAGGTGCTCTCAGTCTGGAGAAGCTGGAGGCGATGACCTGTGTCTGTTCTGTCGGGTTGGACATGATAGCGGTGCCGGGCGAGACCAGCGCTGAAACACTCTCCGCAGTGATAGCCGATGAAATGGCGATTGGCGTGGTAAACAACAAAACTACCGCTGTCCGCATCATACCAGCACCGGGTAAGAAGGTCGGTGATTCGGTCGAGTACGGAGGCCTTTTGGGGCATGCACCGGTGATGCCGGTCAACAGCTTTTCCGGAGACGCCTTTGTAAGACGCGGCGGAAGAATCCCCGCACCTATGCATAGTGTGAAAAACTAACGCGAGCTCAGCCGTTTTCAACCGCCGGTTCCATCGACCGGAAAATATTCTTCAATACCTTGTACAGCCAGGTAATTCCCAGGCTGAAGGTAGTCACCTCCGCAAGCGGGAATGCAAACCAAAGACCCCTGAGCCCGAACAGCTCGCCGAGAATATACATAGCCGGCAGCAGGATTACGATGGTCCGCAGTATACCGAGCAGCAGGCTGGGTACGCCGCGTCCGATTGCCTGAAAAATAACCGATGACATTATGGACGGGCCGATAAACAGAAAACCGATGCTGATGCGCCGCATTGCCGCCACCCCGATTTCGACCAGTTCCGGATCCGAATTGAACATGGTAATGAGCTGCCGGGGGAAGCTCTGAAAAATTAAAAAACCGGTAAAGGTAAAACAAAAGGCGGTAATAATACCTATACGGGCGGTCTGCTTCATTCTGTGGGGATTGCGGTTGCCGTAATTGTAACCGGTTAAGGGAATTACGCCCTGACCGAGGCCGAACACCGGCATAAAGATGAAAGACTGCAGGCGGAAGAAGACGCCGAACACAGCCACGGCTGTGATACTGTGGCGAGCGATGATTAGATTCGCCCCGGCCAGCATTACGCTGGCAAGCAGCTGCATTGCCATTGCCGGCAGGCCAACCCGGTAGATCTGTTTGATGATATCAAAACTGAATCGGAAGGTTTTCGGATTCATTTTGATCTCGTTCTTGTCACTGAAGAGTATGCGAATGACAAAGGTTCCGGATATGATCCGTGAAAGAACGGTAGCCAATGCGGCTCCCTTTACTCCCATCTCCGGGAAAATCCAAATACCAAAAATGAAAAACGGGTCGAGGGTGATGTTCAGGATCGCTCCGATCATCATGGTAAGCATCGGAATGAATGTGTTTCCCTCTCCCCGCAGAATTCCGTTGAACAGCATAGGGATGAACAGGGCGATCGACCCTACCATAATAATGCGCACGTAATCTCCGCCCATGTGTATCAGTGTTGAGTCTGCGGTGAAAATGGCGATCAGCCGGTGTGAAAACAGCATCCCGGTCAGGGCTACCGTACTGCCGAGAACGAAGGCGATTAAGACTACATGGTCTGCAATGATCCCTGCCTTTTTGTGGTCGCCGCTGCCGAGGGTCCGCGAAATGAGCGAAGTTGCTCCCACTCCCGTCCCGACCGCCAGTGCAATCAGCACCATCTGAATCGGAAAGGCCAGCGAAAGGGCAGAGAGCGCCTCTTTGCTTACACGGCCTATATAAATACTGTCGACTACGTTGTAAAGGGCCTGGGTAGCCATTCCGATTATGCCTGGAATGGAGAGCTTAACCAGTAACGGAAAAACCGGTTCTGTGCCGAGCCGGTTAGACCGGGGGGATGCCTGCATGTGTGAGCTCCTCGAGAACATTGGTTGTGCTTGTAAAAAGCCGGTCGGGAGTGTGAAAAAAGAGTATCCGTATATCCAGCTGCTGTCAACATCCGGAGAGAAACCGGCCGCTTGTTGTACACTATCTGCTGTTTCTGCTGCCCTTCCATTCACCCGGGAAGCGCAATGTAGATCTGTTCTGCAAAACTTATGGAGATTCGAAACAGGAAAAAGGCAACTATAGGAGGAATTCAGTAAAATTCCGTATTGCATCTGTTCTGCGTTTTCGGTAAAACCTAAAACAATAGGAGGCAGCAAGTGAATAGAATAATAACATGGATGCTAGTGCTCGGACTCTTTGCAGGCGCGACCGGCCTAGCCGGAGCAGAAGACTGGAATTTTACGCCGCTGCCGCTGCTCTTTTATACTTCCGATACCGGTATTGCCGGCGGAGGCCTGCTGGTAGTTGAGCGAGAAGCTGAAAAACAGGCTGCCGGTTTGCAGAATCTGCTGCTGCAGACCGCTGTTACCTATACTCAGAAGCGTCAACTGGAAGCTTCGGTTCTGTTTCAGAGTGACTTCGGCGGCGGGCTTTATCGCGTAACCGGTAACTTCGGATTTTTCAACACGCCTTCTCTCTATTACGGCGTCGGACCACTGGCCGATTTCGAGGAAGCCTACGATCAGCGGAAGTTTAACCTCGAAACTTCCCTGATGCGCAAGCTGTGGCGACAACTGTTTGCTGGAGGATTGTTTATTTATAACTACGTCGACTACACGCAGTATGAATCGGGCGGAGCCCTTGCATCCAATTTTGACGATGATGATTCAGAGGTAGTCAGTTCAGAGGCCGGGGTATTGCTGCAATGGGATAGCCGCGATTCACTCACCTATCCCCGCCGCGGCAGTTATGTTGAACTACGGGCAACTGCCGCTGGGCCCGACATCGGTTCCGAGGATGCATTCGGCAAGGTGAAGCTCGATGCACGCACGTTCCGGGAGTTGCTCCCCGATACCATACTTGCGCTGCAGGGAATTGCCACTTACGGAAATGGGGAGGTTCCTTTGCACCGAATGGAAGAGCTGGGAGGACTCAGGGTTCTGCGGGGGTATCGCTTCGGACGCTACCGGGACAAGAGCACTGCTGCTCTCCAAAGTGAACTCCGTTTCCCGATTTACGGGCGCTTCGGCGGGGTTGTGTTTGCCGGAGCTGGGCAGGTCGGCGACAGTTTCGATCAATTTCAAATCGATACTACCAAGCTTTCCGGCGGAGTCGGACTCCGTTTTCGTCCCAATTTGAACAGCGATGTAAGGATTCGTCTCGATATAGGCGTGTGCGAGGAATCAACCGGGATCTATATCACGCTGCTCGAAGCCTTCTGAGAGTATTAAAAAAATTTTGCAAAATTTAAACAATTTTGGTAAACTAAAATGTACAATTGAAAAAAAGGAGATGTTATGTTTAATGAACAGATGTTAGCCGAACGAACACAGCATATGGGCTCCAGCGCTATTCGCGAGATACTCAAAGTGTTGTCGAGACCGGGAATTGTCTCTTTAGCAGGGGGTATGCCGGCGCCGGAGGCTTTTCCGATGGAAAAGATGAATGCATTGTGCGAGCTGGTACTGCAGAAGCACGGGACCGCCGCGCTGCAGTACGGAACCACCGAAGGGTTCTTTCCGCTAAAAGAAGCGCTTGCCGGCTATCTGAAAGAAAATAAAATCGAAACTGCGCCCGAGAACATAAACATCACTACAGGTTCGCAAGGGGTCTTGGATGCACTGGGTAAGATTCTGATTACCCCGGGGGACGCGATTGCAGTGGAAGCTCCGACGTATCTGGGGGCTTTGCAGGCCTTTAATCCCTACGGACCCCGCTATGTCCAGATGGAAACCGATGAAGATGGATTGATTCCAGAATCGATGGAGGCGGTAATCAAAGAACATCGGCCAAAAATGGTTTACCTGGTGCCGACCTTTCAGAATCCTACCGGAAGAACCGTTCCATTGGAGAGAAGGCAGCGAATTGCCGCGATCGCGCAGGCAACTGATACCTTGATAATAGAGGACGACCCGTACGGACAGCTTCGTTATCGCGGCGAGTTTGTTACTCCGATCGCAGCGATGGCGCCCGAACATGTAGTGTACTGCGGCTCATTTTCGAAGGTCTTCGCCCCGGGATTGAGGGTTGGGTTTTACATTGCCCCCCAGCTGGTGGAAGAGTGGCTGGTACGGGCGAAACAGGGGGTAGATCTGCATACCAGTTCCTTTTCACAGGCATTGGCCGCTGAGTTTGTTGCCGGTGGTTACCTAAAAGAGCATCTGCCTAAGATCATAGAGCTGTATCGGCCGAAGCAGGAGGCTATGCTGACGGCAATGGATGAGTTCTTTCCACAGAGCTTCACCTGGTCGCAACCCGAAGGGGGAATGTTTATCTGGGCGGAAGGCCCACCGGGTATGGATGCCCTGAAACTGTATGATGAGGCTATTAATAACCAGGTCGCATTTGTACCGGGACGCTACTTCTACACCGAGGAGGGGGCCGGCAGCAATACACTGCGGCTCAATTTTACAATGGTCGACGAAGCAACTATTCGGGCAGCCATTGAACGACTTGCCACGGCTATGAAGAAATTTGTGTAATTCCTTTGCAAAAACGCCCTGTTCTAATAGGCTGAGGTCATAGAGCAGGGCTTTTTTTTGTCACCCGCCCCAGTTTGATCTGTCCTATGCTTGTTTTTGAACTTGCTAAACCTTGAAAAGCCGATTAGGGTAGAATAGAAAATATTAGAGTTAAAAGATTAAATATCCCTAAAAGAAGTATTAATATCTTACTAAATATAACTATAAGACCCTTTTTGCTGTAAAATAAACCGGGTAAATACTTGCTTTTTATACAAAAATTGCTTAGTATTCTAAAGAAAATATCATTTACCTTTAAGGAGGAGAGATGAGAAAGCTAACAATCTTTGGAATATGTGTACTGATAGTGCTGCTGACCCCCGCAGCTGTACTTCTGGCTGGAGGACAGCAGGAAGCGGGCAACAGCATCAGTTTTGCAGGTTCTGGCGGTTATCCGCCATTCAATTTCATCACTGATGAAGGCGATGTAATCGGATTTGATGTCGATGTTGCTGCCGAAATTGCAAAGCGTATGGACAAGGAACTCGAGTACAAAACAACTGCCTGGGACGGTATTATCGAAGGCCTGCGGGCTGGACGCTACGACGGTATTCTCGGCAGTATGGCCGTGACCGAAGAGCGGGAGAAAGTCGTCGATTTTTCCGATCCGTATTACTATTCAGGTCCGCAGTT
>CAZAMY010000140.1:0-6437 GCA_964485995.1 uncultured Sediminispirochaeta sp. | reverse complement strand
AAATGAAAAATGATTCTACAAATTATTGGAATAATACCTTTGTTGGTCCAAATAATGCACCGGCTGGTATAGTAAGCTATTCAAGCGGAGATACAGTCACTGGACAGATTGAAAATGTAAATACTACTCGGTCATTTTCGATGCAGATGAAAAAAGACGGAATGGATTATTTCATAAGAACACTTGAAATAACTGGATCTGAAGATATCAGAAAATTAGACTAAGTATGTCGCCAGAAATAAATCCAACCGCCCTCGCCATCCGCGCCGCGCTGGAAGAGGAGGCGGATGCCGACAAGGCTCAGCATCATCAGCGTTTTTTCAAAACCGGGCCGGGCGGTTACGGTGAGGGCGACCGTTTTATCGGGGTGACCTTGCCGGTGCAGCGGCGGATTGCAAAAAAGTATCGCAACGCGCCGGCCGGCGAGCTGGCCAAACTGCTGGGCTCGGAAATCCACGAACACCGGCAGACAGCGCTGCTGATCATGGTGGAATCGTATAAGCTGAAAAAGGCGAGTGCGGAGCGGCGGCGGGAGCTGGTGCAGCTCTATCTCGATAATCTGGATTCGGTGAACAACTGGGATCTGGTCGATTCCAGCGCCCACTATATTCTCGGGCCGTGGATGCTGGGCGAGCCGGAGCAGCGCAGGCTGCTGTACAAGCTGGCCCGGTCGGAGAACCTCTGGCACCAGCGCATCGCTATTCTAACGACCTTTGCCTTTATTCGGGCCGGCCAGTTCGATGACACTCTCAAAATCGCCGATCTGCTGCTAAATCATCCCCACGATCTTATTCACAAGGCGGTGGGGTGGATGCTGCGGGAGGTTGGCAACCGCGACCGGGCCGCCGAAGAGGAGTATCTAAGACCGCGCTACAATTCGATGCCCCGCACCATGCTGCGCTACTCAATCGAGAAATTCCCCGAAGAACTGCGTCAGAGCTACCTGCAGGGGCAAATATAACAGGGAGGTCGTTGGAAATGAGCTTGGATTACAATCGACAATTCAGGACGGCGAGAATCGTGATCATCGCGCAAAGCGCGGTAGCGATTATTATTACCGGACTTGTGGTTTTGATTTATTCGAATGTTATTAAAGCACCAATCGATCTGGCAGTGGACCCTCTCCAGCAGGAAACCGTCCAGTACCTCTTAGGAGGAGTGTTGCTTCTAATTGCCCTTTTGTATGTCATCATTACAATATCTATTAGAAAAATTACAGCGGACAGGAGAATGCCCGTACTAAAATTCTGGGTAAAGCAGCTGCATAGCGACTCTCGTAATTCAGCGGTTTCGTTACTGCTGGTCCCGCCGGCAATGGGAGAGGCTTCCATAATACTCTCGACACTTCTGGTTCTGTTAGGTGCTGTCGAGTTTGAATGGTTCGGTGTCGGAGCAGTGATGAGTCTACTCGAGCTGGCCCTGGCCTGGCCTTCAGACTCCCAGAAAGAGAAGTTAATACTACTTGATAAAATGGTGGATTAACAAAGACCGCAGATCCAACGCACACTCGTGCCAGCTAAATACCAGTTAATTTTCCGTTTGCGACGCATGAAGTGAGGGAGTATACTACAGAAGAAGCAGAGGAAACCTGAACAGATAGTAGGAATCCTGCGGGTGAGTGAGGGGGAATGATGAATGCTTCTATCCAAGATGCCGGTCAGATCGTAGAGTTGTGGTCCAAAACGTATAATACCCAGGGCCGCCCGGATTGGTCGCACATCCTGCCTTATTATGCCAATGATATTTATTTTAGAGATTCGATCCAGGAATTACGCGGAATTGATGAATTCAAAAAAATGACCGAACGCTTATCAAAGCGGTCCCAGGAAATCGAGATGAGAATAGTCCGCTCCAGTATGCGGGAGAATATCATCTTTATTGAATGGGAGATGACCATTATCTTTAAGAAGAATCCGCGCTCGGTAGTTTATGGGGTAAGCCGTCTCACCCTGGATGAGACTTCGCAAATAGCCGAGCAGCGGGATTACTACGACCTGTGGGGCGATATTTTTGACAACATCCCCTATTTCGCCAAAGCGTATCGACGTTTCATGCGCAAGAAGTTCGGTTAGATAGAATGCAGCCGGCTCGACGGAGGCAAATCGCCAAATATTTCCGGGAATACCAGTGGTCAAATGTGGCCGCTATGATCCGCAACAGCAAAGGGGAGCCCGCGAAGTGTGAACTGGATTTTTCCGGCCGAAACGTTCTGATCACCGGCGCTACATCGGGAATCGGGTATGCTACAGCCATTATATATGCATCCCACGGTGCAAACCTGCTGTGCATCAACCGAAACGAGGAAAAATCGAAAGCCTTATGCGCACAGGTGCAGGCCGAATATGGGGTGGAATGCGATTACATAATCGCCGATTTGAGCCGAGTAGATGAGGTGCGGCGAGCTGGATGTGAGCTGCGTGCGCGCGAGAGGCCCCTTGATGTCATTATTCATAATGCCGGAATATACAGAACCAGACGGGAGATCACCCCTGACGGTTTAGAGATCGTGTTTGCGGTCAATCACTTAGCTTCGTTTGTGCTTACTTTCATGCTTATGGATAAACTGAAGACCGACAACCGAGCCCGGATTTTACTGGTGAACTCGGAGGGGCATCGCTTTGCAGCCTGGGGGCTGCGTCTCGATGATCTGAATTGGGAAAAGCGCAGATATACGGGAATGCGCAGTTACGGCGCTGCCAAAACGGCCCAGCTGTTAACAATGCTGAAGTTCAACGACTATTTTGAGTCGAGTGACGTTACAATAAACGCGATGCATCCGGGTGCGGTAAAAACTCAAACCGGGCGTGAAAACGGTCCGGCCTACAATTGGATTAAGCGCAACATTATCGAGCGAAACTTTCGTTCACCGGCTATATCAGCGGAGGCCTTATACTACTTGGGGGTGTCACAGGAGCTTGAGGGAGTCAGCGGCAGATTCTTCAACTTGACCACCCCGGAAGAACCGGCTCCTCCGGCACTTGATAGAGAGGTGGCTGAACAACTCTGGGAAATAAGCGTACACACAGGAGGGGCGGATGAAAAGGCACCGTTGTGATGTTCTGGTTGTGGGAGGCGGAATGGCCGGGCTCACGGCCTCTGCCTACCTGGCCCGCGCAGGCTTTGATGTGCTGCTTATGGAGAAAAATGCAGAGTGCGGAGGGCTCGTCAATTCTTTTATAAAGGACGGGTTTCTGTTTGATGCCGGGGTCCGTGCGCTCGAAGACGCAGGCATCATTTTACCTATGCTGCAGGACCTCGATATCGAGCTTGAGTTCGTGAAAAGTCCGGTCACAGTCGGGATTGAGAAGGAGTTACTTGATATTGAAAATGCCGAGAGTCTGACGGGATACCGAGAATTATTGCTCAAATTATATCCGGACGAGCAGAGAGATATCGACCGTGTTATTGCAGTTATCCGTAAAATAATGCGCCATATGGATATTCTCTACGGTGTTGAAAACCCGGTATTTAAAGATGTTATACATGACAGGCAGTACTTGTTTAAAACACTCTTACCGTGGTTAGGCAAATTCCTCTTCACGATCAACCGGATCAACCGGATGGACTTTCCGGTTGAGGACCTGCTTGAGAACATTACCGAAAATGTTTCTCTGCGAGATATTATCAGTCAGCACTTTTTTAAGAACACGCCCGCTTTTTTTGCCATGAGCTATTTTTCACTCTATCTCGATTACCTGTATCCCCAGGGCGGTACCGGGGAACTGCCCCGGGCCCTCGAAAGAAAAGTAGTGGAGTACGGCGGCAGGATACTGAACGGCAGGCAGGTCGATAGGGTCATGGCTGCCGAGTCCGCGGTCACAGACAAAACCGGCGCTGAGTACTCCTATAATTCTCTGATTTGGGCCGCCGATCTGAAGACCCTGTATAGAATCTGCACGACCGATGGACTGTCGAAAAAGGCCGTAAACCGGATACGCGCGAAGAAGCACGCGCTGTGTGCAAAGCGTGGCGGTGATTCAGTGTTCACTCTGTTTCTTGAAGTCGATGTTCCACCGGCGGATTTCGAAAAAATCGCCCACGGACACTTCTTTTATACCCCGTCAAAAACGGGGCTTGGCCAGGTGCACCGCAATGAGCTCAATACACTGCTGCAGAACTGGAGTCGTGTTTCCAAAACCGAAGTTTTGAACTGGATGGATAAATTTTGCCGCTTGAACACCTTTGAAATTTCCATACCCGCGCTCAAGGACCCGGCGGCTGCTCCGGAAGGCAAAACCGGGCTTATCGTCAGCCTCCTGTTCGAATACAATTTAATAAAACTGATCGAAGCCTCGGGATGGTATCAAGAGTTCAAGATCGAGCTCGAGGAGAAGATGCTGCAGGTATTGACCGAGACGGTGTTTCCTCAGCTGAAAGACCGGGTAATACGGCGCTTCTCATATACTCCCCTCAGTATTGAAAGGCGAATCGGCAGTTCCGAAGGCGCGATTACCGGCTGGTCTTTTGAAGAGCCGGTCCCCGTTGTAAACCGCATTCAAAAGGGCGCCAGTTCCGTGCGAACGCCCATACCGCACGTCCTGCAGGCCGGCCAATGGGCTTACAGCCCCGCCGGAGTGCCTATGTCGGTGCTGACCGGAAAATTGGCCGCCGACCGGATTATTAAAAATGCAGGTTTATTTCGGTCTGCGCCCGAAAAAGGGGTTTGATAAAGAACACGCTTGGGGGTAAAGTACAGATATGCTGCTGCAGATTGCCGATCTCGGCCGGATAGACTATCAGGAAGCCCTTGACTTACAATACGCGCTGATTGAAAAGTGCAGCCGCGAAGAGCTCCCGGACACGCTCCTGTTGCTGGAGCATCCGCATGTAGTTACCCTGGGCAAACGGGGAGAGAACTCGGATCTACTGTTTTCAGACGAGTTTCTGAAAAGCAAGGGGATTACCACCGCCTGGGTCGACCGTGGCGGACAGGCAACCTATCACGGGCCCGGGCAATTGGTGGGGTATCCGATTATCAATCTGCGGCATCACCAGCGAAAAATCAAGCGCTTTGTACACAATATCGAGACCTTTCTGATCGAGCTGTTGGGAAGGCACTACGATATTGAATGCCACACCGAAGATGACTATATCGGAGTGTGGGTGGAGAACCGCAAAATTGCGGCCATCGGAATTTCTATTCACAAGGGTGTCAGCATGCACGGATTCGCGTTGAATGTGTGTACCGACTTGAGCTATTTCTCTTACATAATCCCGTGCGGAATCAGCGGCGGCGGCCGCGGGGTCACCTCTATTGCCAAGGAGCTGGAGAACGGGAACGGAGAAGCCGCCGGCTCGGCCGACCTAACGGTGGCGGCGGTCATGCAGAAGGCTGGTCCGCTATTTGCCGAGATATTCGGCTACGAAAAGATCGCGAGCCTTTCGAAAAGCGACGTAGAGGAGCAATTGCTGTGAAGAAAGCGAATCAGGATTCAAAGCCGACCTCTAAAACGACGCCGAAGCCCGAATGGCTGCGAGTTCCGATCCGCAGCGGCGGAAATCTCGGTTCGGTCAAGCGCATGCTGAAAGAGCTGCATCTGAACACCGTCTGCGAGGCGGCCAATTGTCCGAACCGGATGGAGTGCTTCAGCAGCCGTACCGCCACCTTCATGATCCTGGGAAATATCTGTACCCGCAATTGCCGCTTTTGTGATGTGCCGGCTGGGAAGCCGCAAACCGTACAGGCGGATGAACCGGAGCGGCTGGCCGCAGCGGTGGCCCGCCTCGGTCTGGTGCATGTGGTGATTACTTCGGTGACCCGCGACGACCTGCCCGACGGCGGAGCGGGCCACTTCGCCGCCACCGTGCAGGCTGTTAGAAACAAAACCCCGGAGGTTACCATTGAGTTGTTAATCCCCGACCTGCAGGGTGACCGGGCCGCCCTGAAAACCGTCATGAACTCCGGCCCGGATATCCTCAACCACAACCTCGAAACCATCCCGCGTCTCTATCCGCAGGTGCGTCCCCAGGCCGATTACCGGCAGTCACTGGAAGTTCTGCGGCAGGCCAAACAGCTCAACCCGGGTGTCTACACCAAATCGGGCCTTATGGTGGGGCTGGGCGAAGGCGAGAGCGAGATCCATCAGGTGATGGATGACCTGCGCAGCGTCGATTGTGATTTTCTGACCATCGGCCAGTATCTGCCCCCCAGCAAAAGCCATCTTCCGGTGGCCGAGTACATCCATCCGGACATTTTTAAGACCTATCAGCGAACCGGCTATAAAAAGGGATTTTCCTTCGTCGCCTCGGCTCCCTTCGTACGCAGCTCGTACAAGGCCGAGGAGATGATCTCGACAATGAAAGAATCGATGGAAAAGCGGCTCCCGGACGAACTCCAAAAGCTGGACACAGAAACTGAACAGAGATATGCAGAAGAAGGGATCGAGGCAGAAAACGAAATATGACCAGAATACTGAGATGAGAACACTACCGTGTTG
>CAZAMY010000139.1:0-6452 GCA_964485995.1 uncultured Sediminispirochaeta sp. | reverse complement strand
TATTTATTTGAGCTTTACCAGTTTGTGGATCAAATCAATCGCCTTTATTTATAGGGAGTTTGGCAAACAGGCTCTGCCGGATATCATCAGATTCGTCGAAAACCTCACCTCTCTGTACCTCGAGAGTGCCAAAGTATATCTCCAGATTCAATCAACAACCAACCGGCCACGCTATATCGGGGGGTTCTATTTCAAAGTGATCCATCTGTTCGACCCGCACCTGCACTGCATCCCATCGCTGCATGTAGAGATAGTCGGTTTGAACTACACCTTTATAAGCAGCTTGATAGATACATATGCCCAGTCACCGGCCGAATACCAGAGAGAGAAAGATTACCTCTGGCGGAAAGCGGTCCTGATTACCAACAGCATCCTGCTCATCAAACAACACAGCGTAAGCTGCGTTGCCGCAGGACTGTTCACTCTCACGGCGAATAACTTTCCCTTCGACGAAGAGAATGCGGAACAGATAATCAATGCCCTGTTTACCGGCACCGGCAACACGCTCCCGGCTGGAGAGGAAATACGCAGTTATATACAAAAACTATATTACCACTTCATCGAAGAGCATCGCAGCAAACCCAGTTCGAGGGTTTTAGTGGATTTCCTAAGAGCATATCCCCTGCAAAAACAGGAACAGCTGTACGACCCGGTGTTTGCAGACAGCAGCTACACCCGCCGCCGACACTAAAAGACCCCCGCACACAGATTGCATGCAGGGGTCAGGAGTGTGTGAATATAGTGTCTTAAGCAGCGTGTCCTGCTCTGAGAACCTTCTCGTTAACCGGGTTGAACTTCCGGTTGCGCGCTGAGACCGCTTCGTCGAGGGCGGCGATAGCCGAATCGATGGAAGCGAGCTCGGGCTTGTGTTTCAGCAGCTTGCCGATAACCGCCATGTTGGCAGAACGGTTCGAGCCGTTTTCTTCGGATATTTCGTTCGCTGCAATGTCTACCACTGTAATGTCGGTGCGGCTCGGCTTTTCGTCGATCAGCGAGCTGTTATAAATCAGCAGTCCGCCAGGCTTCACCCGCGGCTCGAACTTGATCAGCGAAGGGGTATTCAGTACCACCGCGATGTCCGGGTGGAAGACTACCGGCGAGGCTACCTCTTCATCCGAAATAATTACCTGGCAGTTGGCAGTACCGCCGCGCATCTCCGCACCGTAGGAAGGAATGTGCGACACATACTTACCTTCACGCATGCCGGCAATACACAGAAGTTTTCCCGACAGCAGTACGCCCTGACCGCCAAATCCAGCAAATATTATTTTTTCAGTCATATCTTTCGCTCCTTTTGTCCTTATTCAGTGTCCGGTTCTACCGGTCTCGGAAGTTACCCAGGGGATAGTACGGTACCATGGTATCTTTCACGAATTCGGCACCGGTTCGCGGATCTACACCCCAGTTGGTCGGACACATCGAAAGAATCTCGACAAAAGAGTATCCTTTTCCCTCTACCTGATTCTGAAGGGCCTTTTTGACAGCCTTCTTGGTCTTGATGATATTTTTCACATCGTGAACGGAAGTCCGTTCAATAAAGGCCGGCCGCTCGAGAGTGGCGACCATCTCACAGGCCCGAATCGGGTAACCTACATCCATGACATCGCGCCCGTAAGGGGAAGTTTTGGTGATCTGCTTCTCCATTGTAGTCGGGGCCATTTGGCCGCCGGTCATTCCGTAAATTGCGTTGTTTACGAAGATGACGGTGATGTTCTCGCCGCGGTTGGCGGCGTGGATAGTTTCGGCAGTACCGATAGCCAGCAGGTCGCCGTCTCCCTGGTAGGAGATAACGATATTGTCGGGATGCACCCGCTTCAGGCCGGTCGCAACCGCCGGAGCGCGGCCGTGGGCCGCTTCGCAGCCATCCACGTCAATGTAGTTGTAGGCTAACACCGAACACCCGACCGGAGCGACCAGAACGGTTCGGTCCTGTACTCCCAGCTCGTCCAGCGATTCGGCGATCAATTTATGCACTATACCGTGGCCGCAGCCCGGACAGTAGTGAGTTTTTACTTCCCGGAGGGCGTCCGGTTTTTCATAAATATATTCGTAGTTCGCACCCTTACTTTCCATAGCTCTTTACCCTCCTCACGATTTCATCAATATCGGGCAGCATACCGGCGGTTCGGCCGTAAAAATCGATATTATCATTGCCGTTCAATGCGAGTTTTACGTCTTCCAGCATCTGGCCGGCGCTCATTTCAACGGTTAGAATTTTCTTTTTGCCCTCGGCAGCCTTCTGCAGCTCCTTGGTCGGGAAGGGCCACAGGGTAATCGGCCGGAACATGCCGACCTTCAGCCCCTCTTTGCGCAGACTGCGCAGGGCTGAACGGCAGATTCTCGACGAAGTGCCGTAGGCCACCAGCAGATACTCTGCGTCGTCGGTCATGTACGATTCCGACATAGTTTCGTTCTCTTCAATCTCTTGATAGACATCCTGCAGCTCGTTGTTCAGCTGTTCGAGCGCATCTTCCGGGTTCAAGCGCAGAGAAGCAATTATATTGGGGTCACGGTTCTTTGCTCCCGAGAGGGCCCAAGGTCTCTCGAATTTCATGTTCGAGGGCTGCGGTAGAGAGACGCCTTCGGCCATCTGCCCGAGGAAGCCGTCGCCCATCATCATTACTACCACCCGATATTTGTCGGCGATATCGAAGGCCTTAATCGTAAGATCGGCCAGTTCCTGTACGGTGGCAGGACCCAGGGCTACTGTGCGATAGTCGCCGTTTCCGCCGCCCCGGGTTCCCTGAAAATAGTCACCCTGGGCACCGGCGATATTACCGAGTCCCGGTCCGCCGCGCATCATGTTTACCACCACTGCCGGCAGGCGGGCGCCGGACAGGTAGGAAATACCCTCCTGCTTGAGACTGATTCCGGGAGAAGACGAGGAGGTCATCACCCGGGCGCCGGCCGCCGATGCGCCGAACACCATATTGATAGCGGCAATTTCGCTCTCCGCTTGAAGAAACGTCCCATCTACCTGGGGGAGTCGTTGCGACATGTAGGCGGGAATTTCGTTTTGCGGTGTAATAGGATAGCCAAAATAATAGCGGCATCCGGCAATTATCGCCGCTTCGCCGATTACTTCGTTTCCCTTCATTAAAGTTTTTTCACTCATACAAACTCTCCCTATACGTACTGCACTACTTTGATTACCATATCCGGACACATCATCGCACAGAACTTGCAGGCGATACATGCATCTTCATCTATACAGGTTGCGTACGACACACCCTGCTTGTTAAAGTCTTCCGACATCTTCAGGATATTCTTTGGACATACATCGATGCACAAAGTACACCCTTTACATTTTTCCTTATCAATTTCAGGCTTTCCACGTGCCAAAGCTTTCCTCTCCTTTGTATAATAGTGTTGAAAGTTTAATATATTATACAATGTTTAGTAAAATAAAACAAACTCTTTTGGAGGTTTTTCGGCCATTTTTAGGGATAAATTTACTCCATTTTGCATGATTGGCGAAACCGGGCGGCTCTGATATGATTCACTTTTAACAATGTGGAGCAGCAATGCCGAGGAGTGAACATGAAATTTCTTGACTATCTGCAGGATCATATTGTGCTGTTTGACGGTGCAATGGGCACTGAAATACACAAACTCAGTATTCAGGATAGTGAATGGGGCGCTTATGTCGGCTGCAACGAAATGCTGACGATCTCGGCACCAGAGAAAATCGCCGGCATCCACCGCGCTTACCTGAAAGCCGGCGCCAACGTCATTGAAACCAACACATTCGGCGCCAACCGCCTCGTGCTGGCCGAATACGAACTCGAAGATCGTACAGCTGAAATCAATACGGCGGCCGCCCGCCTGGCAGTGCAGGAACGCGACCGCTATGCCGACTCGGCCGCTTATCCGGTGTTCGTCGCCGGCAGTCTGGGTCCCGGCACCAAACTGCCCAGCCTCGGGCAGACCGATTTCGATACAGTGCACACCTCATACTACCAACAGGCTGCGGGTTTGATAAAGGGCGGAGTAGATCTGTTCATTATAGAAACCTCACAGGATATGCTGCAGATCAAAGCGGCAATCCTGGCGGTTAAAGATGCAATGGCCGACAGCCGGACTCAGCTGCCGCTGATTGTGTCGGTCACCGTGGAGAACAACGGCTCGCTGCTGGTCGGTTCGGATATCAATGCAGTAACCTCGGCCCTGCTGCCGATGGAAATTGATGTGCTCGGCATCAACTGCGCTACGGGCCCGCAGGAGATGCGCCCGCACATCCAGGAGCTGAGCCGGCAGTTTCCCGGGCCGATCTTCTGCATGCCGAACGCCGGTTTCCCGGAGCACAAAGACGGAGAGCTGGTGTACTCGCTCGCCCCGCAGACCTTCGCCGACCTGCTGACCGCCTTCGTCAGCGATTTCGGAGTGGATGTAATCGGCGGTTGCTGCGGTACCGGGCCGAATTTCATCGCCGAGTTGAGAGCCCGGATTCCCCGGCTCGTGAAAGCCCGGCGAGCAATCCTTCATGAGGATGAGCAAAGCGCCCGCTGGACAGAGTCGGCTCTGACCTCTCTGTACAGCCGCAAGGAGCTGGATCAGGAGCCGCCGCCCTTTTTTATCGGGGAGCGGACCAATACCAACGGCAGCAAGAGGTTTAGGAGCCATCTCCTGGAGGATGACTGGAACAGCATGGTTGCCATGGGTAAATCTCAGCTGAAAACCGGTGCCCACGCCCTGGACGTCTGTGTAGCCTACACCGGACGGGATGAACAGCGTGACATGTACGAACTCGTACACCGCCTCCGAACCAATGTCGACCTGCCCATGGTCATAGACTCCACCACTCCGCATGTCATTGAATCGGCGCTCAAGCTGCTTGGCGGCCGGGCCTTGATCAACTCCGTCAATCTGGAGAACGGCGAAAAGGCTGCCGGAACAATCTTTTCGCTGGCCAAACGATATGGAGCCGCCCTGATCTGCCTGACTATCGACGAAGAGGGGATGGCCCGCAGCAGCGAAAAAAAGCTCGCAGTAGCCGAACGGATCTACCGGCTCGCCACTCAGGAGCATGGTCTTCATCCCCAGGACCTGGTCTTCGACCCCCTCACCTTCACCCTCGGCAGCGGAGACGAAAGCCTGCGTGAAGCCGGAGCGGCCACGCTGCAGGCACTCACGTCGATAAAGAGCAGACTGCCGGGTGTACATACGGTCCTGGGCGTCAGCAACATCTCCTTCGGCCTGGCGGCGCATGCGCGGGAAGTGCTCAACAGCGTCTTCCTCGAAGAGGCCGTACACGCTGGCCTGGACATTGCAATAGTGAATGTGAACAAGATAATCCCGGTGTTCAAGATTTCGAACGATGATCTGCAGGCGGCCCTGAATCTCATCTACCACCGCGGCTCTGAGCACCCGCTCCATGCCTTCATTACCCATTTCACGGAAAAAGAGGGCTCACGGCTGGAAGAATCTTCCGTAAAATCGGCCGAAACACCGGAGGAGCAACTCCAGGAACTGGTGATGGAAGGCAGTCACGCCGAATTGATCCCTAGCCTCGACACCCTGCTCGAACACACTGCCCCGGACGATATAATCAACCAGCTGCTTATTCCTGCTATGAAACGGGTAGGAGAGCTGTTCGGCGAGGGAAAAATTCAACTGCCGTTTGTGCTGCAGTCGGCCGAAGTGATGCAGCAGGCGGTCGGTTATCTTGAACAGTTTATGGAGAAGAAGTCGGCCGTAAAGCAGCACAAAGTGGTGCTGGCCACGGTGAAAGGAGATGTACACGACATCGGTAAAAACCTGGTAGACATCATCCTCTCCAACAACGGGTACAAGGTGTACAATCTGGGAATCAAAATCGATATCGATACCATCCTCAAAAAGGCCGAAGAGGTGCAGGCCGACGCAATCGGAATGAGCGGCCTGCTGGTGAAATCTACAGCAGTAATGAAGTCAAACATCGAAGCGATGCGAGAGCGCAATATTCACATCCCGGTACTGCTCGGCGGTGCGGCGCTCACCCGCAGCTTCGTCGAGAAGGAGTGCGATCCGCTGATCGATGCCCCGGTTTTTTACTGTAAGGACGCCTTTGACGGCCTGCACGCCATGGAGAAGCTCAAAACCCGGGAGGGGCTGCCCGCAGTTTCAATCCAGAACGGCCAGGCCGCCGCAAAAACCGGCCCGTCAAAAACTGACCAGGGGAGGGCTGTTGAGTCGAGGCGGCAGCATGCCCCCGAGCCGGATTTCGATGCAAGCACGCATGCCGTTCCGCACCCCGGTTCTTATGAGATCGAAAAACTGCAGATTCCCGTCGGGGAGCTGCTGCCGTTTATCAATCAGCAGCGCTTGTTCCGTGCCCGCTGGGGATACCGCCGCGGGGCAGCCTCGGAAGAGGAGTATCTTGAGCTGGAGCGAACGATAATCAGACCCGAGTTCGACACATTGATCGCGCGGCTCTCGGCAGAACGAATCGCCGATCCGCTGGCCGCCTTTCG
>CAZAMY010000138.1:0-6486 GCA_964485995.1 uncultured Sediminispirochaeta sp. | reverse complement strand
AGATACAGAGGTTTCATTCAGAGGCCTCCGTAGTGCTCAGCACCTCTCTGAACAGATCGGTCAACTCCTGCGGAGGCCGGGCTCCCTGATGCTCACTTGCATAATAATCAGAGAACAGTTGTTCGATAGACTTGTGTATATCCGCCGGCTGCCGGCTCTCAGCCAAATCGGCGGCGGTTATTTCCGGAATAATGCTCAAAATGTGTTCGTGAGCGGCATAAATCTTTCGTCTGTCCTCCGAACTGAGATAGTCCTCGAGTTCGAGAGTCAGCTCCACGTATGCTTCCTGATGCCCAGCCAGCCATTCGAGCGCTGCTTCTACACTCGAACAGACCGGACGCAGGATCGGCAGACCGCCCTGCATGGCGACTCTCTTCACCTTGGCTGCGCCGCCGGGCTCCACTTCGACCATATGTACGTACTTCGTCTGCTCCGATTCGCTGCGTGAGTATGCCAGCGGGCTCCCGCTGTAGGCGGCCGTCGGGGCGGTTTCACTTATAAAGTGGCTGCGGTGAAGATGTCCCAAGGCAGCATACTGCACCCCTTCCGGCAAGGCTGATACCGGGATAGGAGGCAGACCCCCTTTGTAGAGAATCGGCTTTTCATCCTCCGGTTCCTGCAGCTGTTCGCTGCGCACACCACCGCCAATGGCAAACAGATGCCCGGCAAACAGATTCACATCTCCCGGCCGAAACACCTCTTCGGCCGCACTCTTCCACAGACCGGATAGCTTTTCGATAAACTCGGCTTCTGTTGGTGGAGCGGTGGGTTCACCACTGCCCTCGGATAGTTTTCTGAACTCCTGCTGCATCCGCCGTTCGTTGGCATACGGACTAACAAGGATATTCACAGCCGGCTGCGCAGCACGCTCTATCCGCAGCACCCCGGCCGCCGGAAAAGAAATGGACACGCCGGCATCGGTGACTGTCTGCGGCAGACTGGTCGTACTATACCCGAGCAGAATAATTCCGTGCAGCCGCGCCAGAGGGTTCGGGGCCTGAATTGCATCGGCAGAATCGTGATTTCCGGCTATAGCTACCACCGGCCGGGCACCGTTTTTACTGAGCCGCTTCAAACTGGAATAAAACAGCTCCTGGGCTTCGGTTGAAGGATTGAAGGTGTCGAACAGATCCCCGCTGACCACCACCAGATCGACAGCGTGTTCCTCTGCCGCCCGGACGATCTCATCCATCACCAGTCGCTGTTCTTCTATTCGTGAAAAGAGGTCGAGCCGTTTTCCCAAATGCCAGTCGGAAGTATGCAGAATACGCATAAACCAGAACTGCCTAGTTCCCGAGCATCAGTTGAGCGTAGTTCTCCTCGAGGTTGGCAGCGTGTTCGATTTTGAGGCTCAAAAAGGCGATTGTCTCGTTGCCTTTGGTGTATATCCGAAAGGGGGTACCATCGAAACCGAGGTTCCGCAGGATTACATGCAGCATTACAATTCCCAAGCCGGCGCCTTCGGTATAGTCTTCAGATACTGCGTATACATCGGCCAGGTTCTGTGCATGCCGGGCAATCTCTATCTTTTTATTGATTCTTTTCTGTTCCTGCTCGGTCAGGCAGACATTGTTGCGGATAACTACTTTAAAATAAGGTTCTTCTATCTGGAAGTGGAATTTGATGTAATAGCCGTTCTGCTTGTGTTGCCGGGCGTATTTTTCCGGATGCTGCAGGGCCTCTCTCTTGAAGGTCTGCATTCCGGCCTTGTAATCCTGCGGGGTGTCGATATCCAGGTTTTTGAGGTCGAAATAGAGGCGTTTCAGGTTCGCCTTATGCGCATTTCCAGCCACTTCGTGTATGCAGTAGCTTATGTTGTTCATCAACGCGTTCATGCCGACTTCGCTCAGATACCGGTCAAGCACGGAATCGATGTATTCACGTTCTTCTCCAAGGTAACTGTATGACGTAACCGTCAAAACCTTGTTGCGCTGAATCGCGTATTCAATGGTGCTTTTATCCACATTCATACTGTTGCCTTACATGTATCTTCTTTATAGTTACAATATTGTAACTGGGTTTATCCAATAAGTCCAGTAGCATTTATTCTATACCCATGTTATTATTCAATGAGCAAAACTTCAATCTTTGATAAGGGCAGGCAGTGTATGCGGATTCGAACTAAACTCGGCATTGTAGAGTTGATTCTGGTAGCCGGGTTTCTGATTGCAATTGGTGTAGTAATTTTTTATACCAACTCAATTATTCAACTGAAGGACTTCGAGGTTCAGTCGAATGTAGTCATGTCATCTTTACGCAGGATGAACTACCGAACCCAGAGCCTTTTGACAACTCGCGCACCGATAATCGAGATCAGTGTCCACTGGACCAATACGATTAACGAGTTCGAGCGCGATCTCGAGGGCTTATCCCGCTATTCGAATCTCAGAGTGCTCAATGACGAACAGGAAAAGCAGATGGCCGAACTTACTGGCTGGTGGGACCAGATCTATCAGTGGTACTACAAGCCGGCGATCGACCATTTTCAAAAGATGCAGAACGGCCCGGCCGGGGACGCGGTCGGCAGCCAGGGCATTCTGCGAACCCTGCTCGAGGTGGAAGGCTCCGAAACAACCCCGCCCGACTATCTCGGTGAACTCTACACCATCCGGAACTACCGGGACCATATTATGGATGAAACCCAGACTTTCAGCTCGCGTCTTATCGACCTGACAACCAGCATACAGAAGCAGATCAACACCAATATTCAACAGAGCAGACGCATCGTAATCGGGCTGATCATTCTCACCATTATCGTAACCGTATTCATTACAGTCCGTTTTGCCCGGCTCATGGGTTCCAGGATCCGGCAGGTGGAGCAGGCGATGCGGCATCTGGCCCGCGGCGATTTTTCTACCCAGCTGAATATTAAATCAAAGGATGAGTTCGAAGAACTCTCGGAGAACTACAATATTCTCAAAACACAGCTGCAGGAAAAACTGAATTCGGTGCTCGGCTTCATGGTGGATATAAGCAACTCACTGGCCGAAGGCCCCAAGCTGCAGCGCATTATGAACATAATTGCAAACTCTGCGGTTGAGAACACCGATGCCGACGGTGCAGCCCTCTATCTGGTCGACAGTGATGCTCAGATGCTGGTGCCGCAGGTATTCTCCGGCGATTTCATCCCGCCCTTTCCGGTGCCTGAAGAGGCTACCGGTTCGAAGGAGAAGGCCCTTGAATACGCACAAGAAACCAAACTGAAAATCGGCGAATACGCTATCGGTACTGCAGTGGCCGACGTAAAGCCGCTGTTCGTCCGCTCGGCATCCGAGCTGACTAATGGAACCCTCGGGTATCACCGTGAGAAGGACGACCCGCTGTATATCGAGTCACTGATCGTAAGTCCGCTGATGATCTCTCAACGGGTACTGGGAACCATTGTCATGACCAAAAAGGCCAAAGGCGATAACTTTACCGACCTCGACTTTACCCACATGCAGACTTTTGCTGACTACGCGGCCCTCACCATCGACAATATTTTCAACTATGAGGAGCTGATAGAAAAGCGTGAAATGCACCGAGAAATCGAGATTGCAGCCAACATTCAGAGAGGTCTGCTGCCGCGCGAAATACCCGATTTGCCTTCGACCCAGATTGCAGCCTTCTCCCGGGCTGCCCGCGGTATCAGCGGGGACTACTATGATGCCTTTCTTATAGAGAAGGATACCCTTGGCGTGGTTATCTGCGATGTTGTCGGGAAAGGAGTGCCGGCTTCACTCCTGATGGTGATGATTCGTACCATTATCCGTCTGATCTCCTCTCCCCAGAGAACACCTGCGCAGCTCCTGACGCTGCTCAACCGGGGTATCATCGGCAGGATTGGAACTGACCACTTCGCTACTCTCAGTATGTTTAGTTACAATGACAAAGAAAAGGAAGTAACCTACTCGAATGCCGCTCACCCGCCGTTGCTGGTGTACAGATCTTCCGATGAAGAGTTTATTGAAATCGATACCCCGGGACTGCCGATCGGTGTTGAACAGAAAGAGCAGTATCAGCAACGCTCTTTCAAGGTGCAGTCCGGTGACGTACTGATTCTGTTTACCGACGGTATACCTGAAACCCGCTCACCGGACGGCCGCGAATATACTACTGAAAACCTGAAGAGTCGGCTGAAACAGATAGGCAATAAGAACGCAAAGGCAATTTCCAAGTACATTCAGGACGATCTCGACCGCTTTACCGAACAGGCCGAGCAGCACGACGATCAAACTCTGTTTGTAATGAAGATTAAATAGGTAGGTGTTCGCCCCTTGGCAGGAACAGCGCAGGAACGGCGCCTCTCGGCAGGCGAGTTAGAACCGCATCGCCAGGGTGATGAATGACAGGTCATGCTGCTCGATATGATTCACATAACTATCGAAGAGCGTGCCCTGTCGTCGACACTCCTCCTGCAGATAGGTAAGATAAAACATCCCCAGCTCATCCTCCTGACCGCCGGGCAGCTGGCTGTAGAACTCGGAAAGGTCTTTCCCCTGTGTCTCCAGATGCTTTTTGTCCTCGATCTCACGACGAACGCTGTCGGCTTTTACCGAGCGGTTAAAAAAGATGATCTGGAATGGATTTGTTTCGGTGATGGTGCCGTGCCGGCCCTGGATGCGCCATGAGATAGTAGCTTTTTCATTGTGCGCTTCCATGGTCTCCAGCACTTTGAGTCGGTCCTCCTTATTCTTCAAGAAGTGATCCAGATCGACCCTGCCCTTTAGATAGGTATCCACCGCCGTCTGCATCAGGCTTTTCTCCGAAAGTGTTGCCAACTCCAAAACCAGCAGACTCAGATAGTCGGCAATATTGGTCTTGGCCAGATAGCTCCATACCACCCCTTCGAAAGCCTCGATGGTGCGCGCAAAATTCGCATTCCCCCGTTCCCGGGCAAGCAATACCCAGAATATCGGATTTAACTGTTCCAGGAAGTTCTCCGCTTTCAATTGCAGAAGATTGCGCTCCTCTTCCGACAAACTCCCGACTTCTGAACTGTGCAGACGAAAAATCTCTTCGATCACCAGGGTGAACACAGCTCGCACCTTCTCGAACTGCTGGCTCTGTTCATCGCTTTTCTGATTCTGAAGAATGGTGTGTGTATTCAAGGCCCTGGCAGGATTTTTCCGGTTCCACTGTACAACTACAGGCACCTCTTTCATCGCCTTGGCCAGTTTTACTGAATACTCTTTGAACAGCACACCGTAGGCAATCAGTTTGGCCAGATCCATTATCTCGGAGCGCTTCGAGGTGAAATCGCTGCGGGCGACTTCCAGCCGCGAGATATAACCGGCATACACGAGTCTCTGCAGTGTCTTCGCCGAATAGGTCTGCAGCACTAAAGAGCCCGGATCTACCTGCCCTTGGCCTTTCATGTACTCGGCGGTGCGGTGGCGTTGATTAAAAAAGTATTCGCCCTCATCCGTGAGCGTGAGATGTACGGGAAGTTGAATTATTGACGACTTATTATCTCTTCTCATGCCTGAGAGCTTGAGATCTCAATCCCCGGTCGTTTTTTTTCGCTAAAATTTTTGTAGACCGCTACCGCGTTCTTCTTCTCATTAAAGACAACCCCTCCGTCCCAGTATTCCACTGCCGCGAACAGTGCGTTGCCGCCGTCATCCTCCGTACTATCCTCGGTACGGTAGGAAAAGTAGTTTTCTAGCTCATCGAAGTTGTGTTTTTCAAAACACTCGTTTCTTTTGCTGTTAAACTCGTTCCATTGGTCAACCTGCTGAAACCCCTCGCCTTCATCTTCGACAACTAGGTGTGCATGCGAGGTGCTGAATGAGGCCCATACTCTTACTTTTTTTGCTGGATCTTTTTTGTTGCCGTGCCGCACGGCATTCTTAATCAACTCGCTTATCTGCTGCTCGAGAAGGTTAATCTCCTTTATTTCCGCAGGAGCTTTCTGCACAATGAGCATGGAAAAAAAGCGTACCTGCCGGTAGTCGCTTGGAAACTCCTTGTAGAACATGCCGCTTTTGTCAAATAAGGAATGCTGTCCATCTACGAGTATCTCTTTGGAATTTGACATATATTTTATCCCCTTAGCCTAAACACTCAGTTCCTGTAGAGCTGTTTTTACATCTTCCACGATCGGAAAATACCCCATCAACTTGGTGAGTTTGATAACTTTAGCAACTGAACCGTGAACATTTGTAATGCGCAACTTGTACCCATTGCGCTTTACCGAGGTAAAAATATGGATAAGGGCTCCTACCCCGCTGCTGTCGATATAGTCTACGTTTTCTAAATTAATCACAATCTTTGCAATGTTCTTATCAATGAGCTTGTTGATCACATCTTTCAGCTCATGGGCATTGTAAAGATCCATATCGCCCTGGACATCTACAATATAAACATCTTTGTATCTTCTGAATCCAATTTCCATGCTGTTACCTTAGTTGTGGGGTAAATTGATTTCGCGCATGCGAATAGCGTAGTAAACCGTACCACTATTCGTCCAATACGTCAAGAAAAAGCGATTTCTTTTGACGGCTG
>CAZAMY010000137.1:0-6514 GCA_964485995.1 uncultured Sediminispirochaeta sp. | reverse complement strand
CTATAGCAGCAGTTGTTTCAGACAACACGTACACAGTGCAGGAGTGGAACTCTTCGGCGGAGGACCTGTTCGGCTACCGGAGAAAAGAGGCCATTGGCAAAAACCTCATCCAGTTGCTCTCCTCCGAGAAGAACGACAAACAGGCCGGCGAACTAGAGAGTTTTCTGCTTACATCTCTGGAGAACCGGAAAAAATCGCATAACTACAACTACGACCATACCAAGGACGGCCGCGATATTATCTGCGAATGGTACGATCTTCCCTACCGGCACAACGGAAAGGCCTATATACTCTCGGTGGCCAAGGACATCACCGAGGAACAGCAGCTGCTGGACGAGCTGCGCGACACCGTCATCGAAAAGGAATTCCTACTGCGTGAAACCAACCATCGAGTAAAGAACAGTTTGAATATGATCAATTCGCTTATCAATCTCAAAACTGCGAATATAGAGGCCCAATCAGCGTTCGCAGATCTGAAAGGGAAGATACAGGCGCTCAGCAGCCTGTATGAAAAACTGCATCAGAACAGCGATGCCGCCGAAATCAACCTGCAGCAGTATGTAGAGGAGTTATTGAACTCGCTGTTTTCCACGTTTGCCGACTATCCGATTGAACTGCAGGCCGATTTACACGGCATATCGATCGACCCCGACACTGCAATTCCTATCGGCCTTATTATCAACGAAATCGCCACAAACGCTATCAAACACGGATTCAAACCCGAAGAGGACAGCTGGTTCCGCATCCGTCTGGACACTGCCAATCAGGGCAGCCTGCTGGTTCTCTCTGTAACTAATTCCGGACACCCGCTCCCGCGTGATCTTGCCATTGGCTCCACGGACACCCTCGGAATGCGGCTCATACAAACCCTGGTAGATCAGCTGCAGGGCAGCCTCGAACTCACCCGCGAGCCGCAGCCCGTTTACACCATCCGTTTTCCGCGTAAGACCTGAGCTGAAAGCCTCAGTACAGAATTTTATCTAATTCGAAGCCCGGCGCATCTATGCGCTGCAAAAACTCCCGCATCTCCCGCGGAGTTATAGTTTTATACCGCACCTTACCGTCGCGGCCGTCCCGGCCGTCACGGCCCTCCCGGCCGACCTTCGCCAGGTCTCCATCAGCATAGGCCCGGCCGGCCCCGCCGCCATAACCGCCCTCTCCACCGGCTGCATCCGGTTCTATATAGTTAAACAGTCGCGCTTCGACCGCCAATAGGGTAATATTGCCGCCGTATCCGCCGTCAGCACCCTCGCCGCCGTCTCCCGGATCTCCGGCAACTCCCGGCTCATCCGGATCCGGGTCGTTTTCGAAGGTTCGTCCGGTTCCGCCGTTTCCGCCCCGGCCGCCGTCGCCACCTTCTCCGCCGGAGGCATCAACTACCATCTCCTTCAGTCCAGACAGGTACAGCTGTTGCTGGTCGACAGCATACATCAGCAGTCTCTGCTGTCCGTCGTAGCTGTAGCGGCTCAGTACTAAGGTGATATCCTCGCCCGGATACCCACGGGTACCGTCGCTGCCGTCCTCTCCATTGCCGCCCTCGACCTCATCGGCAGCCTCTCCGCTGGCCGAGATTCCGGAATCACCGTCTGCGCCGTCCTTACCGTCGATACCGCTGTAATCAATCTTATAAAAGCCGTCCCAGTTCAGGGGAAACGAGTAGCTCTGCTGGGGATACGGATTCCCCTTCACCGCCAGATTAAAACCGTACAATTCGGTACCTGCTGCATGAAAGGTCGATTTATCCGTACGCATCTGTATACTGAAGCGGGCCTGTTGGACGAGTACGAGATGATCCAGGTTCGAGAAACGAAAATCACGATAATTCGGGTTCAGATGCAGTTCGCCGGAACCGTCCCGTACTCGAAAATCGATCGAGTACACGGTATCCGGCAGGAGCTCGTTAACCCGGTTGCCCTCCTCGTCTTCAATGCGCATCTCGATTGAATCAATCTGCATGTCCTGGATTCCAGTCACGCAGGCACTGAGTAAAATTACTCCCAGCAGCGGTAGCATATATTTAAAGCTTCTCATATTTTTCTTCCTTATACCAATTCAGGCTCTTCATCGCGATTTTCCAGAAACCACTCCTCTTGAAAGCCCTCGGCATCATCGACAATTGTATCTATCTTCAGTCGCACGTAACGGCCGGTGGCGGTGGCCGCCACAGTACCGTCGGGCAGCAGCAGTTCGCCGGAGCCGGAAAACACTTTGCTGCCCAGTTTGTCGATACGCCCCACAACTTTCAACTCTTCCTCTAGAGGCACCGGTTTCTTGAAGCGTACATTCAGTTCCGCAGTTACACCCCATGCATCCGGGTCCTCTATCATGATCGCCCGGCCGATGGTCTCGTCAAGAAGAGCAGAAATAATTCCACCGTGCATACGGCCGGGATAGCCCTGATGTTCGTGCCGCCCCTTTGCCAATGCTACGAGCTGAGCCCCTTCGATTTCATAAAACCTGGTGAACAGACTAAAATCGTTTTCCAGCCCGCACACGATGCAGCTTTTACTGTTATTCTGTTTTGCGGTAACTTTGCGCTTTTCCATAGCTCCTCCGACCTCTATCATACAACCCAAAGCGGCCGATAGAGAAGAGCCCTTTCCCTACCTTTCCCTATACTTTTTCCCGCGCCGAATATTTTGAAATTCAGGCTGTCATTAGTATATTTATTACAGAATGAGTATGAATTATGACTTCGACAGAATCGACAGTTTAATAGAAACGGGCATGTACTCGGAGGCCCTCGATATGCTGACCGGGATTTTAGAAGAAGAACCGGATAATCAGGAGGCGCTCTGGCGTATAGGGGTGGTCTTCACCGAGCGGAACGAGCCCTTCAAAGCCAAAAAGGCGCTCCAGTATTTTTTCAGTTTTCAGGAGGAGCACCCCCAGGCCCTGGAGGCGTACGGCTGTGCACTGTTCAAGATGGGACAGAATCAAGATGCCGGTGATTACCTGGAAAAAGCCGAAGAAATTATGCCCGGAAGCTCCTCGATCAAACGGAATTTGGGTGTTGTCTACAATCAGCTCGGGAAGAAAACCGAAAGTTACTCGAAGTTCCAGACCTCTTACGACATGAATCCCGAAGATTACCGCACTGGTTACGCGCTGGCAATGGCTCACATCCACTTCAACCGCTATGCAGCCGCCCGGGAGGTGTTGGAGCGTATGCTCAGCCAGCAGCTGCCTACCGATTTTCGCGAACTGGCCGACGAAAGCTACAAATGGATTAAAAAGAGGCTCGGCCACCACATCGACAGAGATTGAAATAGCTCAATATAACGTGTAAGTTATGGACATGCAGTTTACACCCGGTGAACACCGCTTTCAGGTTTCAGAAATCACCGCACATATAAAGGAAATACTCGAACAGAGCTTCTCAACTGTGGCAATAGAGGGAGAGGTATCCAATTTTCGCCCGGCCAGCAGTGGCCACTGGTACTTCACCCTGAAAGACCGCGATGCGATGATTCAGGCAGTGATGTTCAAATACCGGGCTTCCCGGGTCGGCTTCATGCCCGCGGACGGACAAAAAGTGGTGGTGCGGGGCAATATTAGTGTGTACGCGAAACGGGGCAACTACCAGATCATCTGCGAGAGTATGGAAAAAGCCGGCGAAGGCGATATTCTGGCGATGCTGGAGGAGCGAAAGCGCAAGCTCGCCGGCGAGGGATTGTTTGCAGAGGAGAAAAAACAGCCGCTGCCCTTCTTTCCCACCAGAATCGCGGTAGTCACCTCCCCTACCGGGGCAGCCATCAGAGATATTCTGCAGGTTCTCGGCCGGCGCTCATCCGGATTGGATGTGGTAGTGCTGCCGGCTCCGGTACAGGGCGAGAGCGCCGCAGCGAAGATTGCGGCACAGATACAGCGGGCAAATTTGTTTCAGCTCGGCGACGTGATTATCACCGGCCGGGGCGGAGGCTCGCTGGAAGATCTGCTTCCATTTTCCGATGAAGCGGTGGTCCGGGCAGTAGCAGCATCGGAGATACCGGTTATCTCAGCGGTAGGACACGAGATAGACACTGCTCTGAGCGATTATGCCGCCGATGTAGCCGCACCGACCCCCTCAGCCGCGGCCGAACTGGTGAGCAAGAGCCGCGAAGAGTTGTTCGAGCGGGTCACCAGACTGCGAGAGGAGATGGCCACCCGGGTACAGAACCGGGCCGAACACGCCCGGCTGCTGATCCGCCAGTTTACCCCGGAAAATCTGGAAGAACGCTTTCGGCAAGTGCTGCAGCCGTATCAGCTGCGTCTGGACGATGCAAAAGAGGGGACGGTACGCGCACTGCAGGATATTCTCACTACTACCCGCCATCGCATCGAGATGCTGAAAGCCGCTATCGAGAGCAATTCGCCTCTGGCGATACTGCGGAAGGGCTATGCAGTGGTCACCGACCGCCGCAGTGGCGATCTGATAAGTGCTGCCGAGCAGACTACTGCCGGCAATGAGGTTGATATACGCCTACACCGCGGCCGCATCGCTGCCACGGTAGATACCATATACGGCCATGAGGAGGAGACCCCGTGAAAAAGTTCGAAGAACGGCTGGAAAAACTGGAAGAACTGAATGAAAAAATGAAAGCCGGCAGCATTCCCTTGGATGAAGCGGTTGGAATGTTTGAAGAAGGAATCAAACTGGCAAAAAGCCTGGAAAAAGATTTATCAAAGATAGAGCGGAAGATAGAAATTCTGGTGAATGAACCGGATTCCACAGAGGAAGAGCCGAACCTCGAGCTGTTTCCCGGTTTGGAAGCGGCCCAGAACGAGCACAACGAAAAATAACAGGACACAACTGAATGAGTTTACATACAGAAATAGAGAAACGAAAAACCTTTGCAATTATCAGCCACCCGGATGCGGGAAAAACTACCCTCACCGAAAAACTGCTGTTGTTCGGTGGCGGCATCCGTACCGCCGGAGCGGTGAAAAACAACAAAATCAAGCGGAGCGCCACATCCGACTTCATGCAGATCGAAAAGCAGCGCGGCATATCGGTTGCCACCTCGGTCATGTCGTTCGAGTATAACGACAAGCTTATCAACATTCTCGATACCCCGGGGCATAAGGACTTTGCCGAAGACACCTACCGCACCCTGACCGCCGTAGACAGTGTCATACTGGTAGTCGATTGCGCCAAAGGCGTCGAGGAACAGACCGAGAAACTGATGAACGTCTGCCGGATGCGCAATACCCCGGTTATCATCTTCGTCAACAAGCTCGACCGGGAAGGCAAGGCCCCACTGGAGCTTATGGACGAACTCGAGGAGAAGCTGGAGATAAAGGTGCGCCCCCTGACCTGGCCGATCGGCATGGGTATGAACTTCAAAGGCGTGTACAATCTCCACGAAAAGAACGTCTACCTCTTCCAGCCGGGAAAAACCAAGGTTGAAGAGGACCGCCTGCTGATCGATGACCTGCAGGATGAAACTCTGGACCAAAAGGTCGGCAGCAGCGCCGATCAGTTGCGTGAAGATGTTGATCTGATCGAAGGGGTGTACGACGACTTTTCGCATGAAGAGTACCGCCATGGCGAACTTGCACCGGTGTTTTTCGGCAGTGCACTAAACAACTTCGGGGTGCGGGAACTGCTGGAGACCTTCCTCGACATCGCCCCCTCCCCGGAAAAGCGCGAAACCGACACCCGCTATGTTGATCCGTATGAGGAGAAGTTCAGCGGATTCATATTCAAGATCCACGCCAACCTCGACCCCCGGCACCGCGACCGGATCGCTTTTCTGCGGGTCTGTTCGGGGCGCTTCGTGAAGGACCGCCCCTTCAAACACGTACGGTTGGGGAAAAATCTGCGCTTCACATCGCCCTACAACTTCATGGCGCAGCGCAAGAGCGTAGTAGACGAGGCCTTCCCGGGAGATGTAGTCGGTCTGTATGACCGCGGCGACCTAAAAATCGGCGACACCCTCACCGAGGGCGAGGAGTTTACCTTTCGCGGCATCCCCAATTTCTCGCCAGAGATTTTCAAGGAACTGATCAACACCGATCCGATGCGATCGAAACAGCTCGACAAAGGAATTGCCCAGCTGACCGAAGAGGGCGTAGCCCAGCTGTTTATTCAGGATAAAGGCCGCCGCAAAATAGTCGGAACCGTCGGCGATCTACAGTTCGACGTTATCAATTACCGCCTCGAACACGAATACGGGGCCTCATGCCGCTTTGAAGCACTGAGCTTCGCCCAGGCCTGTTGGATTACCTCCGATGACCCGAAAAAGCTGAAGGATTTTATCCGGTTCAAAGAATCGAAAATCGCCTATGACGCCGAACAGAACCCGGTCTACTTCGCTGAAACCCGCTGGATGCTGCGAACAGTCATTGAAGATAACCCGGATATCGAGTTCCACTTCACCAGCGAGTTCAAAACCAAGCGCGAGCCTCTGCCGACCAGTTAAACTTACAATAGCTTGGTACCCGGAGGTGTTGCTACCGCTCCGGGTGCTTCCGGGAGTTTTCTTCGAACCGGCGGGCCTCGAATTCCATTTTCAGTATTTTATGATCCAGC
>CAZAMY010000136.1:0-6532 GCA_964485995.1 uncultured Sediminispirochaeta sp. | reverse complement strand
CGGTTCCGGCCCGGGTACGCCGTTTGATGCCATCTAGACTCGTTGCCGGCACTGGCCGGTGGAGCGCATCCCGAATCTCCCCCTCGCTTATTTCTTCACAACGGCAGACGATCCGTCCGTAGGAGCTGTCCCGGGCAATCAGGCGATTCCGCTGGTCCGGCTCCAGCTCGGCCAGCTTCACCGGTCTGTGGCGTTCAGCCCGAAAATCCGCCTTCCGGCGAATCTCGATCTCCTTCTGCAGAATCTCTACACAGAGCCGGCTTGCATCAGCGGCGATGGCCGGAGCAGAGGCCAGACCCGGTGACTGTATTCCAGCGAGATGCAGCAGGTTGTTCACTCGCGGTGAGATGCGGATGATAAAATCTTCATCCCAACTGCAGGCGCGAATACCGGCAAAATAGGTGATAACCTGGGAGGCATTCAGCTTTGGATTCACTTCGAAGCGGGTAAACAGTTCCTGCAGATCCTCCGTTTCGGTTTCGTAGTTCTCCCGCCCCGGTACCTCACGGGCGGTCGGCCCCATCAGAATATTGCCTTCGATGGTGGGCACGATCCCGCCGCCCTTTGAGTTTTGCGTCTTCCGCCCCAGCAGGTCGGGCATAGCAGCTATTCTGCGTTGGTACTGTCCGGTGTTGATATCCAGAATAGCATCCACCCCCTTTCTCCCGTGCAGTGTAAAAAAGCGGTCATCCGCCAGGGCGGCAACCCAGTCGGCCCATATTCCGGCGGCGTTTATCACCAGCCTGGACGTGCAGCTGCCGCGGTTGGTTCCAATTCTCTGTATCCGCTGCCCGGCACTATCCAGTTCCAGGTCAGTGACAGCGGTATTGAAGAAGAACTCCGCTCCGTTCTCTGCGGCGTTTTCAGCCAGCGCGATTGTGAGCTTGTAAGGACTCAATCTGCCGGCAGTCGGAAAAAAGAGCGCACCGTGCTGCTGCTTTGTAATCCAGGGTTCGAGCTCCGCCACCCGGCGCGTGCTCAGGAAGCGCGCCCCTTCGACTCCATTCTGCTTTGCCCGGCTCAGGAAGAGAGGCAGCAGGAGCTTGTACCAACCTGTTGAAAACAGCACCAGCGAGCCGGGACGGTCAAAATCCACACATAGTTCCCGGCATAATCTGTCGTACATCCGGTTTCCCCGGACGTTGTATTCAGCCTTGAGGGTTCCCGGTTTCGGGGCGAAACCGGGGTGGATCATCCCGTCGTTCCGTCCGCTGGCGTGCATCGCCAGATCGCACTCCTTCTCCATTACGGCTATCGAGAGGTCATACCGGCTCAATTCCCGCGCAACAGCGCAGCCGATTACCCCGCCGCCGATAATGACTACATCAAAACTGCGGCCGCCCAACAGATCGTCGTGCAGAGCCGGCACAGCGGGGTGAACCGGCGCCTGTATACCTCGAACTCTGATGTCGTTTACCACCGCATGGCCGGCGAGTACGGCCGCCAGATGACCGGCCCGTACTTTTTCCTGCCACCTATCCACGGAACCGCCCAGACGTACGGCGCCGCTGATGTGCTGTACCGTCACAGCCTCCAGTCCGGCCCGTTTCAACCTCATTTTCAATTTTCGACTTAACGTCTCACTGCGGCGCATCAGCTGCTCCGTCCGTTTTTACACCCCGTTCGGCCGCGAGAATGCGGTCCAGTTTCTCGGCACTTTTCCGCAGTAGATGCCGCATCTCCGAAGCGGCGGTATCGCCGTCTCTCCGTTTCAAGGCTTCAATAATCCGGTAGTGATTCTCGAGAATCGGCTTGAAATCGATATTATGCTGATAGAACCTCAGGAGGATATTCAGGTATACGGAGCGAAAACTGTTCATGAGCAGCGGATACACCATATTGCCGCTGGCCATCGCAAGGGAATGATGAAACCGGAAATCGGCCTCGGCTATCTCAATCCCGCGGCTTTCGTCGGCGGCATAAAGGCGTTGCTCCTCGGCATATACCGATTCCAGTCTTTCCAAATCGTGTTGCGAATAGTTCTCGGCGGCCCGCCGGGTAATCTCGGTTTCAAACAGCACGCGCATATCCAGCATTCCGTCCAGAATATCGGGCTGCAGCTCACCCTGTCCGTACTGCAGCAGGCTGTGCAGCAGCTCGACCGAACCGTCGGTTCGAAAGTCATTCACCACCGTTCCCCGGCGGGGTATGATCGAAACCAACCCTTTTGCCGACAGTTCTACCAACCCCTCATGCACAATAGGACGACTGACCCCTGTCATGCGTGCCAAATCTCTTTCCGGCGGCAGTTTTTGCCCGCTTTGAAACTTTCCCGAGAGTATGAGTTGTTCAAACTGCTCGATAAACTGCTCTTTCAGGCTTTTTGGCTCCAAGGGCTGAACTACTTCGGTCATGCAAGACTCCTCCATGCGGACAGGACTAATATTATCTTTTTGGCTGGTGGTATTACCACAGAAAGTATAGTTTATTATATACCCATCGGTCCCATTCGTAAAATAATTTTTCGATGAATTAGATAGATTCTCGGGCTACAGGTAGGTGCAGGGTCGAAGCGAGTATAGGGCCGCTACTCCAGCTGCAGGCGGCGGGCGCGGAAGTACAGATACGCAATCTCAAAAAACTGCGACAGTGTAAAAGCCAGGGCAGCGATAATAACTCCGCTCAGGCCGACCATCTTCGGCAGAAAGACGACCATAGCCGTGAGGGTGGCGGTATTCAGGCCCACCGCCTGGGCGATGTATTTGGTTTTACCGGAGTAGATCAGCAGGCCGCGGTACCAGGAGAGAAAGGCACCCAGCACCGGTACCAGCGTGACTATGAGGGCCGGCACCATCACAAAGCTGAGCAGTTCGGGCTCCAGGCCGGCCACGTGCTTGAACCAGAGGCGGCCGGTGGGGGCAAACACAAACAGAAAAAAGAGGAGCCCCGTCCCGAGGGAGAGCCGGATGGCGAACTTGCGCAGCGGGGCGATATGGCCGGCTTCCTTCAGCAGCGCCACGGCCACCTCCTGAAAGGAGAGAGCCAGCGAGCGAAAGAGAAACATGACACTCAGCACTACCGGCCAGACGGCCAGTGACTCCAGCGGGAAAGCAGCGCGGGCGATACCGTAATTGAGAATGGGCCGGGCCAGAAAGGTGATGACACTGGTCAGCAGCAGCGGATAGTAGAAGGTCAGCAGGTAGGACCAGGAGAACTGCTTGTCCGGGGTTTCATCCCGCAAACTTCGAACCGCCGGGCGGGCAAACATATACGCCGCAGTCATTCCGGCGGTGACGCCGGCGATCAAAGCCATAGCCCCCAGGTCGGCCCCGGAGAGGTCGGTCAGGGCGTGGCCCAGAAACAGAGTGCCCATGGTTACGGCCAGCCGGATAAACATGGTGTAACTGATCTCCTTGGTACGACCGTAGCGGATCAGGATGCCCTGGTACAGGCGGCGATAGCCGATAGTGCCGGCCCAGGGAATCATGATGATGAAGGAGCTGCGGGCCAGGCCGAGAATCTCTTCGGGAACGCCCAGGACATTGCGCAGCAGCATGGTGTACAGTGGGGTCAGGGCCAGAATTACATGAACTGCCGTCAGGCCGGCGGCCATAAAGTGCATAAAGCGCAGCAGCTTGCGGTAGTTCTGCCGCCCGTCGGTCAGGGCGGTGGCCGCCGAGAGCATCTGGATGATCGGGGCCTCGATGATCAGCGAGATGGACAGGGTAACCCCATAGGCGGCCAGGTTCTCCTTGGCGGCGGCCAGGCGGGCGATAACTGCATTGATGCCGGGCTGCTCGATGGCCATGAACAGCCACATGGCCGCCAGGGGCACCCATAAGAGGAAGATGCGCTTCTGTGTGAGTTCTGTGGGGATGTGGGATATTGATTCAGATTTCGAAGTTTGATTCATCTCGGCTCCATGTTCCGCTTTTCTATCAAACTACACAAAAAAAGTGATTTAGCAAAGTTAGTATAAGTCAGATTCTCTCGAAGTAACGCTTCAATTCCCACTCAGTGACTACAGCGGCGTACTTCCGTGCTTCCAGCTGTGCCTGATGCACATAGTGATCGACCACCTCATCGCCGAACAGGCTGCGGGCGGTCTGCGAGCTGTTCAGCTTATCCGCCGCTTCATCCAAACTCGTAGGCAGTCCACCGAAGTTCTCTTGGGTGTAGGCATTCCCGTGGTACGGCGCAGGACATTCGATCCGCTGCTCTATGCCATAAAGGCCGGCTGCCAAGGTGGCGGCATATGCCAGGTAAGGATTGGCATCCGCCCCGGGTAGTCTGTTTTCGATTCTGAAGGAGTCACCCTTCCCCACGACCCGGAAACCGGTGGTCCGGTTGTCGTAATCCCAAGCGGTGTTGATCGGGGCAAATGAGCCGCAGCTGTAACGTTTGTAGGAGTTAACTGTAGGCGCGAAGAAGAGAAACAATTCCGGCGCCAGGGCATGCAGGCCGCCTAGAAAATATCTGAACAATTCGCTTTCACTGTGTGCCTGTTCATCCCACAACAGATTTACAGCCCCCTTTTCCCGGTCGAACAGGCTGAAATGCAGATGGCAGCTCGACCCTGCATCCCGGTCAGAGTACTTGGCCATAAAGGTCACCGAACGCCCGGCTGCCGCGGCGATTGTTTTCACTCCCCACTTGTAGATTATGTGCCGGTCGGCCGCTTCGAGAGCGTCGGCATAGTGCAGCGCTATTTCGTACTGTCCGCGCCCGGTTTCACCTTTGCTCGATTCCACAGGGATACCCGAGTGCGCCAGCTTAGTGCGAATTTCCCGCAAGAGCTCCTCATCGTATCCCGTCTCCAGAATGTGGTAATCAACGGGATAGCCGGAGGCCGGCTCTATACCCGAGTAGCCCGCAGCGAGCACAGCCCGGTAGGGAGTGTGAAACAGATAGAACTCCAGTTCGGATGCCGCCATCGGCCGCAGCCCCGCACGCTTTGCCTGTTCGAGTTGACGCTTCAATACTGCCCGGGGGCTCTGGGCAACCTCCTGTCCGGAAGGGTCCACGAGATCGCCGAGAACCAGCGCACTGGAGGGCTCCCAGGCGGGAACAGTTATTACCGCCGGATCAGCGGCGATGCTAAAATCACCATAACCTGCTTCCCAGCTGCCGAGTGCAAAGCCATCCTGCGGTTCCATCTCGATGTCGGTAGTAAGAATATAATTGCAATTCTCCACCAAGCTGTTTTCCAGATAATAGGTACCGGTGAGCCGCTTTCCCATGAGTTGCCCAAACTGGTCGGGAAAGGCAGCGATAACCGTGTCGATAGATCCATCCCGAATGCAGTGACGCAGCCGGTCAATTGTAATTCGACCGGTACACTCACCCATCGGATACCGCCCATAAGAGATCCAGGTCGTACAGTTTACCCTTGGTAGGAACCCCATCTGTGTCCCATCCCATCAGCAAATAATAGTTCTCGCGCATAGCCGCAAACATGGGTTTATCTACAGCCTTCCCATCCGAGGCTCCGCCCTTAAGGGGACGAAACATTTGCGAAGGCAGCTCATCGTCCTGACTGCTGAAACCCCTGCGTACATTGAGCAGCCGCATCATTGTGATACGCCGCTCAGCCGCTTTCATCAACTCCCAGAATGTGACCTGGTACCCCGAAGTAGCCCGTAGAAGCTCAACCAGATCGGAGTAATCGTACACCCCGCCCGGCCCCCAGACGAACATGCACAGCCCGAGTGAGTCCAGCATACCGTAATACAGCTGCGAATAGCTTACCGCCCTTACCTTTTCAGGGCCGTAGGATTCAATTTCGCCCGGATTGCACAAGCCGAGACCGCGGGCAACTTCGCTGGTATCGGTTGCAATCCAGTCATGCTCGCTGGACATGTGGTCGGCCCCGATCGGGCTGACTGCATACAACAGCGCCATACTCGGCTTTACCTGGGGCATATGCACGGCAAAGCCGTGATTTTTTACGTGTACCGCGTATTCGCCGGCTTCATTACCGAAATGGGCAATTAGTTTGGTAAAACCCTCGGCAGCTATGTCCCCCACACCCTTGCGCTCAGCGGTCATTTTGATGAGCTGAAAGATACCTGCAGGCTTTCCGAAGCCATACTCGTCGATCCCCAGCCGTTCGGCTGCTATCGCCCCCTTCTCCACTGCTTCACACAGAAAGGACGCAATACCGCCCATAGTAATGGTATCTATCCCGTAGTTGTTGCACAGCTCATTTGCTTTGGCAACGGCGACCGGGTCAAATACATCGATGTTGGACCCGAGCACCCCCAGAGTTTCGAACTCCGGGCCGCCGAGGCGGTCGCTTACCCGGTAAGGCGATTCCGCTTTCACCGTTTTACGACAGCCGATGGCGCAGGCAAAACAGGTGGTTCCCTTCGATCCTATTCGATCAACGAAGTTGGGCCCCTCCGGTTGGGTATATTTTTCATGAAACCCGGATGAATAGTTGTGTGTAGACAGATTACCCGAGACGGCATGGCCGCCGACGATCCCGGGAGTGCCGAATTTCTTAAGGGTCTCTCCGGCACCGTCCTGGTTTACACGCTGCACTCCCTTCTGGGCGAGCACTTTCACACGGGCCGGATCGGCAAATGCAAGC
>CAZAMY010000135.1:0-6563 GCA_964485995.1 uncultured Sediminispirochaeta sp. | reverse complement strand
AAATTGTCAGGAATTTAGCCATTAAATACTTCTACGACTATTTTCACATATTTAGTCATTGAGTCATTACAAGAAAGGATGCATACTATGCCAAAATCATTCAGCAGCACTGAAAAAAGCGTATTCGTTCGACCCTGCTTGCCAAGGGGTATGAGATGTTTTCGAGTGTCGGAATAAAAAAGACCTCGATTGAGGAACTATCAGCTGCCGCGGGCCTCTCGAAGGGTTCATTTTATACCTTTTTCGAATCAAAGGAAGCGATGGTGCTGGAGCTCTTCGAGCAGGAGGAGCAGAGCCGTGACGAATTACTGCAGCAACTGCAATCCACCCCGGAAGAAGTTTCAATTGAAGATTTTTTTCTGCAGATCAGCCGATTTATGAAGGAAAACAGCCTGATAAAAACCCTGTATAAAACCGGGGAGTTTACCGCTTTCAGCCGGCGAATCTCTGATCAGGCCCTGCGCGACCATCAACAGCAGGACACAGCTTTTGTCGGATCCGTGCTGCACCACTTCCGCACGGCAGGGCTCCCAATGGACATCTGCAGCGAGACATCTGCAGCGAGACATTTGCGGCGGTACTACGGCTGCTGTTCTTTGCTGCCCTGCATGAGCGGGAGGTCGGACTGGGATGTGAACAGGGGCTGGCCTTCTTGTTTTACTCGGTGGCTGAAACTTTGAAAACACCAGGAGAAAAGTCATGAACTCTAATTCAATTATAACTGTAGAAGATTTGAGCTTTCGTTATCCCGGGCAGGAGCGCGATACCCTGCAGGATCTCTCATTCCAAGTCAGTCCAGGAGAAATATTCGGTTTCCTCGGACCGAACGGTGCCGGCAAGAGCACAACCCAGAAAATTCTCATCGGCCTGCTGCAGGGGTACCAGGGCCAGGTACAGCTGTTAGGAGCATCTCTGCGCAAGTGGAACCGTTCGCTGTTCAATAAAATCGGAGTCTCGTTTGAACTGCCGAACCTCTATGGGCGTCTGACCGCACTCGAAAACCTGAAGCTGTTTGCCTCCTTTTATACGGTGCCCACCGCAGATCCTGACAGTCTGCTCGCGGCGCTGGACCTGCAGGAGGACGCCGAACGGCGGGTGGAAAGTTTTTCAAAGGGTATGAAGATGAGACTGAATGTCTGCCGGGCCCTCCTCCCCCAACCGCAGCTGCTGTTTCTCGATGAGCCGACCAGCGGATTAGATCCGGTGAACGCCCGGCGGATGAAGGATTTCATCTGCCGGAAAAAGGAGTCCGGGACAACAGTATTTCTGACCACTCACAATATGGATGTGGCGGCCGAACTCTGCGACCGGGTGGCATTTTTGGCCGACGGACGAATAGCCGATATCGGCGCCCCGCACGAGTTCATGCTGCAGGCAGGAAGCGGCAAGCTGCAGGTAGAGATAGAGGCGGATGGTCAGCTGCTGCACGACGAGTTTCCGCTGGAAGCCCTCGGTAAGAACGAACAGTTCCACAGCTTTCTGCAGCGGGGCAGAGTTCGCAGAATACACAGCCATGAGGCTACTCTCGAGGATGTATTCCTGCAAGTGACTGGAGAAAAGCTATGAACACACGGGCGTTTCTGACTTGTTTGCAATTCGATATTCTGCTGCAGTGGCGCAGAGGCCTGTATGTAGCCTATCTGGTAGTAATTCTGTTTTACACGGCGGCACTTCATCAAATTCCCCTGCCGGCCCGGCAGATAGGCACTGTAATCCTGTTGTTCATAGACAGCAGCATGCTCGGGTTTTTCTTTCTCGGGGCTCTGGTGCAGTGGGAGCGGGAGGAGCATCTGTATGCAGCAATCTTCACTACCCCGTTCTCCCCTGCGCACTTTCTCCTGTGCCGGACCCTCTCTCTCAGCCTGCTTACCCTGGGAATGAGCCTGGTCCTGGTAGTCTTCTCGGTCGGCCTACCTGCGCATCCCCTGCAGCTAACAGCCGGAGTATTCGGCGGAGCGGCCTTTTTCGTGTTATTCGGGTATCCGCTGGCATTAAAAACTCGCAATATCATCGCCTACTTCCTTACCGCCAGTCTGTACAGCCTTCCGCTGGTGCTGCCGGTATTGGATCTGTTCGGAGTTCTGCGCAGCAACTTGTTCCTAATTCTGCCGACCGGGGGCATGCTGGCCTTGATCCGAAGCGGAGTGATGGGGTCCGGGGGCCAAACCGCTACAGCTCTTACCTCACTGCTCTTATGGACTGCCCTTATGGCCCTGTTATCCCACAAATTGAGCCGGCCGAAGACTACCAAAGACTGCGGCCGTACCAGGGAGATAAGGGCATGAGTGGGCTTTCTGCAATGATGAAATCTGATCTGCGGTCGATCCGCCGTGACCCTATGCTGGCCCTGATGGCGCTGGCTCCGGTTCTACTGGGCATTGTACTGGGAATACTGCTGCCGTACGTTGACAGAATCTTGACACGGCAACTTGACTTCGACTTGACGCCGCATCTGCCCTTTATTGCTGCGCTGTTTTTACTACTGCCGCCGCTGCTGGCGGGCAGCATTTTCGGTTTGCTGCTGATTGAGGAACGTGACAGCCGCGTGCCCGAGGCTCTGAGTGTGACACCCCTCGGCCGAAACGGCTTTTATCTGTTCAAATTTCTCATTACTCTGGCCTGGGCGATTGTATGTGAACTGATTTTCATATGCGTCAATATTCTGGTTGCCGGGCCGCTTTTGTTTCCTAAAGAGGTGCTCACTTCTCCGGCCCTCCTGCTGCTTATTCCATCGGCGGCACTGCACGGGGCACTGGTGCTGCCGCTTTTGGCCCTCTTTGCCGGGGATCGCATCAGCGGAATGGCCCAGCTGAAACTGTTCAGCAGCATTATGGTGCTGCCTGTCTTCTGGTATCTGCTGCCGCAGCCGCGGCCGGCCGGGCTGCACCTTCTGTATCCTGTATCAATTTCGGCGGCATTCCTGCAGATTGATGGTAATCAGGTAATAGCTGCTCTGAAGGCCCTTTTGGCAATCGGCTTAGAGAGCATCTTATTAATCCTGGCCTGGACGCTTCTTACCCGGGCGAAACAGCTGCCGATTCAGCTCAGTCTGAGGTTTCATAAAGGAAAATAATCGATTAGACTGCAGTGAACAGTTTAAGGAGGTTGAGTGATGAGCCCTTTCGAGATAATCATGCTGCTGTGCTTCGGTTCAGCCTGGCCGGTGTCCATCTATAAATCTATAACCAGTCGCCGGACCGGCGGCAAGAGTGTTACCTTTTTGTTCATTATTGGCACCGGTTATGTAGCCGGAACAATCCATAAGATCTTCTATTCCTTCGACCCGGTAATCGCGCTCTACATTTTGAACGCGCTGATGGTCAGCACCGATATAGTCCTGTTCTACAGAAATAAAAGACTGGAACAAGCAGCAGAAAGCGGCTAAGCAGTTTATATATTTATAGAGTTCCAGCGGTAGGAATTACTATTGTGAAATGATTTCCGTCAACATTTTCGTATACGATAGACCCGCGCAACTGCCGAACGAGTTCATGAATTATACTGAAACCGACTGAGTCGGCCTCCTGAAACAGATTTGTGTCAAACGGGTTTCCGTTATCCCCGATATGGATCCTGACTGTCTCGGCCTCCCGACTGCAGATCAGACGGATTCGCCCGGTTGAATCATACGAGAAACTGTGCTGCAGCGAGTTAGAGATCAGCTCGAACATAATCAAACCCACTGGTATCGCTTGATCGATGTTCAGCAGGACCTCTTCTACCTGTACGTCTGTCAGGATGTGATAACTGATGTATTTCTCCAGCGTCAGCAAATAGGTCAGCAGGCTCGGCAGATAGGTCGAAAGATCAATTTCTGCCAGACTATGTGAACTGTAAAGCTGCTCATGGACCTGCGAAATGGTGTAGATACGACCGATATTATCGTACATGGCGTTCTTAACCGCTTCATCCTCGATTGAGGTGTACTTCAGGTTGAGTATACTGAGCACCAGCTGAAGGTTGTTTTTCACCCTGTGATGGACCTCCTTCACCAGCACTTCCTTTTCATGCAGGTTCCGCTTCAGCTGCATCTCACGTTCGGCTATTTGCTCGGCCATATGAAGCATATTGGTGGACACATACTGTATTTCTCGATAGTTGTCACTCTGCGGTTCAGCGGGTTGGTAATTCCCCTCGGCAATTTCCCGAATGGTTTCCATCAGCTGCACAATCGGTTTTACAATGCGCCGCCGGCTGAAATACGCCAGGGCTACACTCAAACCGCCGGCCAGGAGCATCAGCACCACCAGCGAAATGATCATCCCCCGCAGAAGTGCGAATGCACTCTGCTTGCTCTGCATCACCAGTACTGCCCAGTTCGTAGGTTTGATAAGCGAGGTACTGCAGAGGACCTGCCGCCCCTGAAATTCGGTTTCGAGGGTGCCTGTTTCTCCGTTCAATATTTTTCTTACTACCGCACTGTTCAATATATTTGCCTGCTGCTGAATCAAGTCGCGGTTGGGGTGTACCAGCAGGCTCCCCTGGCTGTTAGTGATGACCAGCTCGACCTTTCCGGAAGAGGAGGTCTGTGAGCCGATGTAACTCAAACGCCTGAGTCGGATATTCCCAATCAGGTAACCGGGAGCCATAGGAAAAGCCACCGCAAACGTCGGGTCGCCGGTATAAGGTGAGATAAAGCTGTTTGACCACACCACCTCTCCGCTTTCAGCGGCCTTGCGGAAGTACTCCTGACTACTCTGATTACTCCCGATCAGGTTTGAATTGTGCGGAGAGGTCGCCAGAACAACTCCCTGTTCATCCAAAATCTGCAGCGATTCGAACGCATCAAACATCAGCACCGTATTATGCAGCCGTATCTGCATCTCGGCTGAGCTCTCATCCGTAATATTCGTCTGAGCTGCGACCCACTTGCCTACCGAATCAATATGCTGCAGAAAGGTGTCAATTTCACGGCTTATTGCGGCACTTATCATTGAGTTCTCTGAAAAAACCGAATCACGAATATAGCTGTTGAACAGGATGGTAACTGCAATCAGCAACAGAAACAGGGGCCCTAGAGAGGCTAGCAGCAGGTGATCCAGCAGTACTGATCGTAGAAAGCGGGGCCGTTTACTCATGCGCGTTCACGAATTCCCCGTTTCGAATGGTTTTGATGTATATCTTCCGTTGTGCCTCACCGTACGCATTGAAGCTGATGGTCTCCTCAAATCCCTCGAAACGTCCCTGTAATAGCGTCTGCTTCAAAGCAGTGTTTTTTGCTTGCCTACCCAGCGCCTGCGCAACCAGCCACATGGTCTCATATCCGATTGCCGCACCGACGGAGGCTTTCTCCTTAAAACGCCTCTCATACTCTTCATACAGTTCTCCATAAGCACTGACGTGCCGGTTCGAAGAATAGAGATTTGGAATGTAAATGTGCTCGACGTACGGACCACCCTGCTCGATGAGCTCCTGGTAGGCCGCCCAATCACACCCTAAAATCGGTATGCTCGCCCCGCGTTTGAAGAGCTGTTGTGCCACTAAGGCCGTATCCAGCGAGGCTGCCAGCACCAGTACGGATTCCGGTTCAGTGCTCATCAGTTGCCCGGTCAATAAATGAAATTCATTGCTATTGAGTGAATTATACGTATACTTAGTTTCGACTTTTCCGCCCAGCCGCTCAAAATACTTTTTGAACTCCTGATAGTAGTTTTCAGTGTAAAGATGATTGGCCTCATCGATAAGGGCAGCCGTTTGCCGTATCTGCAGTTCGTTATATGCAAACTCAGCCAGGGCTTTTGCCAGGCGGCTGTTACTCGGATACAGGGTAAAAAAGTAATCGTCCTTTCCCATCAGGTATTCGGCCGAAGAGGTAGGACTGACCATCAGCAGTTCATGCTCATTGCAGCAACTCAAACCGGCAGCCGACATCTCGCTGGTAGTGTGCCCGATAATCACCTCTACTCCGGCATTGTAAAGCTTGGTATCTGCCTGCCGCGCTTCAGGGGCCTCGCCCCGGTCATCCTCTATCAAGAGCTCGATACTGCGTCCGTCGATGCCCCCGTTGGCATTTATATGCTCTACAGCTAACACCACACCATTCCGCACGACCGTACTGGGCGTACCGGACGAGCCGCTCAACTGGCCTGCAAACCCGACTTTCACTGACTGCTGTTTATCGGAGCAGCTGCCGAGTAACAGGACGGACAGCACGAGCAGAGAAACAAAATGTAAACCGAGCCTTACAAGGTTATAGGGTCCCTTTTTCATCGCTTTTCTCACAATACTCTAACCCCGCCGCATAGTCAAATGGATAAATCGTCGCGGCCCCATAACGCCCATTTACGCTCATTATCGCCCCTTGAAGTCTGGATATAAAAACCTCATACTATATGAACTATGCGGGGGAACAAGAAGTATTATTTAGGTGTTGATATAGGTTCGGTTGCCGATTCGGTAAGGGCCTCTCTGACGGCACAGCCGATGTATAAGAGATCGCTGGCCGGATACAGAATCGGCACCCCGCAGAACGACAGAATAATCCCCTTTCTTGTCCACCAGGAGATGCGCCATGCGTCCCGAGTATGACGTACTTATTATCGGCGGAGGGGTAATCGGCAGCG
>CAZAMY010000134.1:0-6578 GCA_964485995.1 uncultured Sediminispirochaeta sp. | reverse complement strand
TGGCCAGCAGAATGTTGTCCTGAATGCCGAACTGCTCCTCCGCCTGGTCGCTGAACACAAAGGCCGGGTGATCGGATGGCATATACTCGTCCAGATCGGTAACGATCTCCGCGTTGTGGGCAATGCCGTAGATGAACAGCCCGGTCAGGGCGATTATTACCAGCACAATGACGGCCGGCTTTTTGGCTATCTTTTGATACACACTACTCATAGCAGTTGCTCCTTCTATTTTGTGTTATGTAGTTAACGATAACTAACATTGAATCTACAAATACTTTCATTGTTCATCTATCTCCTTTTATCCTATTTCAAACAGGGTACTTAGTGTTTCGACCAGCCGGTCGGCTAAGTCTTTTAATCTAATTTTACCTTCATTAATATGCCAACGGCTTACCGCGAGGCGTATCGAGGCCAGTGTAATCAGGGCCATCTCCCGAGCTTCGATATCATCTCTGCACATCTTCTCAATCTGCAGCGACTCGAAGGCAGCGGTGAGGACAGATATATTTTCATTCAGCACATTTTGAAGTTTTGTACGCAGCTGCGGTTCATTATGAAAAATCTCCTCCGAGAAAATAAACGGAGCGTATGCCGGGCGCAACTTGAACTCATCGAACAGATTTCGTATAAAGCCGGTGAACCTCTGCTGAGGATTTTTTCCGCCATTCCGTAGGGCCAGGAAGTGCGGCATGATAGCACTCTGCAGGTCTTCCAGCATAGCTGTAAGCAGGGCCAGTTTGTTGGGAAAATGCCGGTATACCGCCGGTTCGGATACCCCCACAGCGGCGGCTACATTGCGAATGGTGAGTTTACTGAAGCCCTGCGTGGAGACAATATTTATAGCAGCATGCAAAAACTCTTTCTGTCTGTCGGTCAGATTGGTCATAGTGCCCTCTTGCATCAATACCTGTTTAGTTAACGATAACTAACTTACTATTATTTTAATAATCTGTCAAGTGTTGTCTGTAAAAAAACACTCGCTGCTATTGTCAGCCCTGGGTGAGAGGTGAACAGAGCGCTTCGTATACCGCTCCTCCGGATTACGTTCGAGATAGCTCAGGACCAGCGATCGTATGCTGCCGACGTCCGGGGCATGCTGAATATCCATCTTTACCTGATACCCGAACTTAAAGTTGTCACAAAAGTAAAAGAAAAAACGGCGGGCCCGGGAGACACGAAAATCTGCGGGTTGGTGAAGTGCAAGCAGTTCAAAAAAGCGCTCGGCCGTCGCTGTCAGATCGACCCGGCTCCCGGAGAGCAGCGGTGCTGTGGCTGTGGCTTCTGCTGACAACTCGGCTGCAAGCCACGGTTTCTGCACGGCCGCACGGCCAATCATGACAGGGCCCGGTCCGGCAGTACGTTGGCGAAAATCGAATGAATCGGGGCCGGTAACCTCCCCGTTGCCGATAACCGGCACGGGCAGTTTTTCCCGCAGTAATTTTACATAGCGCCAGTCCCCCGGGCGATTGCGGTTGGTGCGACTGGTCTTGGGGTTGAGAGTAATGAAGGCAACCCCTGCGTTGACTAGGGATTCACAAAACCGCAGCAGCTTATCCGGATTCTCCTCTTTGCCTATTCGCAGTTTTACCGAGAGTGAGCGCTCGCCCATCAACGGCTTGAGGGTTTTTATTATGTCGAAAGCTGAGGCTGGTTTATCCATCAGTTCGACCCCCCAGCCGCGTTTGCGTATGTGGTGTACCGAGCAGCCCATATTGATATCTATGCCGGCCACTCCGCCGCCTTCCAAGTCACTGGCCAATATCTTTTCAGCTGCCTGATAAAACATTTCAGGTTCGCTTCCGGCCAGTTGTACGAAGGTGCGATCGGGAACCGGACCGAAGTCGAAATACCACGGGGTGTACAGCGAAGTACTGACCAAGCCGGGAGCCGAGAGCATTTCTGTAAAGTACCAGTCATAGCCGCCGAACTCATGGCATAAGCGGCGGAAGGCGCCGTGCGATATCTCCGCCATCGGCGCTAACACGATATCATTGGACTGTAGAGGTGCTATGTGCATATTGCACTAAATTAATCGAGAAAGACGGTTGAATCAATAAATGCATCAGTAGAATCGGGCATGTTTTGCAGATTTAAGACCAGCGCAAACGGCCGGCCGTCGTACACGTTGGTACTGCTGGTGGTGATCACGCGCCCCTCATGCTCAATGTACGGACCTCGAGTTGCTTTTCTGGGTTCGTGGCTTCGGATCAGATACCGCAGATTCAGGCGTTGCAGTACTGTCCGGCTGATATCCGGGCCGAACATCGATCCGGCCCCGCGCATACTCTCATACTGCCCCTCTTTGGGATAAGGGTCGTTCCATAACATTTCCCGCCGCAGGGCAGGCCCCGGGAATGCCAGCTCATCCTCTGAGTAAATGCTCGAGTTAATGCCCCCGTGAACGAACATGGCGTAACCGGGAAGGATAGCTGTGAGAAACAGCTGATCTATGAAGCTCTTAAACACCGGGAAATACTGATCCCAGCTGCCGCGCTTGCGGGTGGCTTCGTCTATGAGGGTGCAGGGCATGAAGGTAGGCTCGCCGTACTCGCTGTAGTCCTCATGGTTACCCATAAGAGCTATTACCTTGTCGGGGATTCGTGCCCGAAGCTTCTGGATTCCTTCAAGAACCTCGATACCGGATGGGCCGCGGTCGGCATAGTCGCCCAGAAAAATCAACAGATCGTCCGGGCCGCGCAGGTCCAATCCGGCCCGCAGAGCCGGGAGATCCCCGTGGATGTCTCCGAAAACGATGATTCGCTCGAGTTCTTCCGGTTTTATTACTGCGACTGACTCACGCGGTTCAAACATATTTATGCGCTGCCGCTCGAATTCTGGAATCCGATTCGCGGTCCTTCGGACTCCTTGCCCGGGGTTTCGATAAAAATGGTCTGAGTCGGATAAGCAAATTCGATCCCCTCGTTCTGGAACGCTTCAAATATTTTTAGATTTATTTCCTGCTGAATGTCCATGTACAGCGCATAATCCGCCGAACCAACGTAATACACAGTTTCGAAGGTGAGGGCAAAGTCGCCGTATCCCTGAAAATGGCAGCGGTCGAACTGGGTGTTATCGATTGCCTCGATAAAGCCGCGGATCATGTCCGGGATTGCTTTCAGTTTTTCGAGCGGGGTTTGATAGGTTACTCCTATTCTGAATACAACTCTCCTGCGTTCCATCCGTTTGTAGTTGTGAACCCTGGCGTTTACCAGGTTTGAGTTGGACACCACTAGCTGTTCACCGGAGAGGGCTCTGATCCGGGTAGTTTTAATGCCGATTTTCTCTATGCTGCCCAGTTTGTCGTCAAAAATGATGAAATCGCCGAGTTCGAAGGGGCGGTCGAAGAATATAACGAAATAGTTGAACAGATCGCCCAGAATCCCCTGGGCGGCAATTGCAACGGCAATACCGGAAACACCGAGTCCAGCGACCAAAGTTGAAATGTTAAAACCGAAATTGTCCAGTAGAAATATAAAGGCAATGATCCATAGAAGAAATGAGATAAGTGAAAGCAGCGGTTTAGCCCGTCTCTCATCCTCCTCCCGGCCGGTTTTCTGGGCGTATTTACGCAGTGAGGCATCCAGAATAAACAGTACCGCCCGTACAGCCACTACGGCTCCGATCGCGGCCACCACTCCGCGCAGAATGCGGGTGCCGGCAGTACCGAGATCGATTCCGAGCAGTGCGATCCACACAGCTGCAAGGTACAGCAGGGGTACTATCACTCGTCTAAAGCTTATATGGGCTATCCACCAGCGACCGGAGTGCTCGACTCCTTCGCTCTTACGGCGCAGCCTTCTGCCGATTGTATTGCGCAATAGGGCAATAACAATGATACCAGCCACAAGAATCAAAACTGCCCTGACGAAGGCCAGAGCAGAGTTTCCTAATAGGTTATAGTCTGCTAACGATTCAATCATACTTTTAGTATAGTCGCTGCAATGTCCGATTTCAAACAGCATCAAAATGCTGATAAAATGAAAAAACCAGGTGTACGGGTTAACAAAAGGCTGATATATTAGAAGTAGAATTGTACAAGGGGGAAGCGATGCATCCAGTTCTCGAGCAAATTCATTCATTAGGTATTGTTCCGGTGGTAAAAATAGATACTCCATCACATGCACTGCCGCTCGGCGAGGCCCTTTTGGCAGGTGATCTTCCGGTGGCAGAAATAACTTTTAGAACTTCAGCTGCCGAAGAGTCGATCAAACGGCTGAGCGGTGAGCTCCCAGACCTGCTGGTGGGGGCCGGTACCGTCCTTACTCCCGAGCAAGCCGAGAAGGCGGTGAAAGCCGGCGCACAGTTTATTGTTTCACCGGGTTTCAACGAGCCGGTGGTAGATTACTGTATTGAACACGATGTGCCGGTTACTCCCGGAGTAAACTCGCCTACCCAGATTGAGCAGGGTCTGTATAAGGGTTTGAACGTGTTGAAGTTTTTTCCGGCTGAAGCCTCCGGAGGGATGTCTCTGCTTAAATCCATGTCGGCCCCGTACAATGAGGTCAAGTTTATTCCCACCGGAGGGATAAAGACGGAGAATATGCATGAATACCTCGGTTTCTCCAAGGTCCTGGCAATTGGCGGCAGCTGGATGGTAAAGCCGGAGTTCATCTCCGGGGAGCGCTTTGATGAGGTGAGCCGGATTGCCCGCGAGGCAGTGATGTCGATGCTCGGGTTTTCACTTACACATATCGGAATCAACAGCGGTGATGCCTCGGCTGCGGCCGATGCGGCCAAGCTCTTTGCGTCCTTTTTTCCGGGCAAGGCGAGCGAAAGTGATAAATCGATTATGCTAGGCGGGGCAATCGAGCTGATGAAAGTACCCGGACGTGGTTCCAACGGGCATATTGCACTCGGTACCACGAACATTACTAGGGCTGCGGCATTTTTGGAGCGAAAAGGATTTTCATTGGATCATGAAAATGCGGTGAAATCTGCAGGAAAGGTGAAAGCGGTGTTTTTGCAGAGAGAGATTGCCGGGTTTGCAGTCCATCTGGTGGAACAATAAAAAACCGCCCCGGCGGCCTACTGATAAGTCGGCAGGCCTGTGAGCGGTTTTTAGAAACACTTCTGTGTCTCCTCTTGGCGGTCGTGTGCCTGCATTAAGTTGCACCGCACACGGCCGTTTTTTTGAGTCTATATTATTCGATCCCGAGGTTCTGCTTCGCTACCGGCAGAGCGTCTCTTCCATCCGGAGTTTTGATTCCTTCGAACCATGTGTCCAGGATAGAGGGATTTGCTTTCAGCCATTTTTCAGCTGCATCCCAGGCATCCATCCCGTCGGCGATGTCTTTCATTATCTTGTTTTCCATAGCCAGGGTGAACTCGAGGTTATTAAAAAACTTCCCGAGGTTGGGGTTTTCTTCAGCATAGCCGGGACGGGTAATAGTGTGAACGGTCGCTGCACCGTAGTCGGGACCGAAGTAGTCGTCGCCGCCTTTCAGATAAGTCAAATCAAAAACCGTGTTCATGGGGTGGGGTTCCCAGCCGAGGAACACGATCCACTCTTCTTTCGGCCGCATAGCGCGGACCTGCGCCAGCATGCCGGCCTCGCTGGATGCAACCAGCTCGAAGTCTCCCAGGCCGAATGCATCAGTATCGATCATCTTCTGAATCAGCAGGTTTCCGTCATTGCCCGGCTCGATCCCATAGATCTTATAGTCGAACTTTTCTCCGTATTCGGCAATATCGCCGAAACTTTCAACGCCGCCTTCAGCTACATAAGTTGGGACAGCCAGGGTATACTTTGCGCCGGTCAGGTTTACCGCATGGTCGACGATCTTGCCTTCAGCCAGCAGTTCCTTGGTGTAAGAGCTCATGGATGGTTCCCAGTCTCCGAGAAAGATATCCACGTCGCCGGTTTCGAGCGACTGAAAAGCGATTGGTACTGATACAATGTTGCTGTTGGTTTCATATCCTGCAGCTTCCAGGGCGATGCGGGTAGCCGCGGTGGTGGATGCAATGTCGGACCATTGTACCTCAACGAAGTCTACTGTGAGGTCCTCATCCTCGATCGGCGTGGTCTGTTCTCCACTCTGTTCGGAGCTCTCTTCCGCTGGTGCGGCTTCCTGTTGGCCTCCAGCGAAAATAATTCCAGTAAAAAGTACTCCGATAATGAAAAAAAGTGTAATAACTTTTGTGAGCGATTTCATTTCTTTCTTCCTCCTATTGTAAAATGCGGTGCAACAAAAAGTTATTTCGTTGCAAATAGCTGAAATAAGTATAGGTAATCTAAATTAAACTTTCAAGTGTAAATATTAGAAAAATAAATAAAAATATAAAAAAGCTACGAATGAATATGATGTTTCAGGATATAGAATTTCAGGTTTATTTTCTGTGAGTCCTATATTTCTTCATAGTAGGTATTTACAGCTTTTTCTGTTTGTGCTATATTAGATAAATCAGCAATTGAACTTTTTCAGTTATAAGATATGTTTTTATATCTAACTAAAAAGTTGAATTATTCTTAAAAAGTTTTAATAACATTTATATGTATAACTTATTTTAACACAGGAGGATCATCTATGAGTGATCGTTATCTGGAGGGACGTGTGGCCATGGTAACCGGCGGTGCGTCT
>CAZAMY010000133.1:0-6619 GCA_964485995.1 uncultured Sediminispirochaeta sp. | reverse complement strand
TGTTGAGCCCGGTAATATCCTCATCGCTGATTTCATCCAAGTATTTGACCAGGGCGCGCAAACTGTTTCCGTGCGCAGCAATAACGACCTTCTTTTTCTCTTTGAGAGCAGGAACTATAGTATCGAACCAGTACGGCATGAACCGTTCAACCGTATCTTTCAGACACTCGGTATGCGGCAGCACCCCTCTGTCCATACGGGCGTACTGCGGCTCGTGTTTTGGATAGCGGGGATCATCTTCGGTAAGCGGCGGCGGCGCAACATCGTAGCTTCTTCTCCAGATATGCACCTGCTCTTCCCCCTCTTGCTTGGCTGTTTCAGCCTTATTTAATCCCTGCAGGGCTCCGTAGTGACGCTCATTGAGTCTCCAATGTTTCCATACCGGTATCCACTGCAGGTCGAGTTCCTCCAAGACTATGTTCAAGGTTCGTATAGCCCGTTTCAGAACTGAGGTAAATGCGACATCAAAGGTAAACCCCTGCGCTTTGAGCACTTTGCCGGCTTCACGTGCCTCCTGCACCCCCTTATCGGACAGGTCGACATCGGTCCATCCGGTGAACTTGTTCTCTTTATTCCACACACTTTCGCCGTGTCGCAGCAGTACTAACTTTATCATTCTGTTTCTCCTTTCTATATAAAGGGTACGAAGATAGTCTTTCTCCGTCAAATCCTGCCTACATATTTTTTGACTTAATAACTAATCATTAGTAGCTTGAATTCAGAAGCAAAAGTAAGTTTCAAAGGAGGAAAGTATGAAACGTACAGCACATGCAGCATGGAATGGATCTATTCAAAATGGAAATGGAAAATTGGAGCTCGGCAGCAAGGCCTTTAAGGGCTCTTATTCGTTTGCATCCAGGTTCCAGCATTCGACTGAGGAGTTAGAGAACAAGATTGCCGGTTCCAGGCTCGAAGAAGAAAACCTGACCAATCCCGAAGAGTTGATTGGTGCAGCCCACGCCGGATGCTTCTCAATGGCGCTGAGTCTTTTTCTGGGGGAAGCAGGCTACAGCCCTGATTCAATTGATACCGATGCCGAAGTGAATATCGAAAAACAGGGCGGAGGCTTTGCAATTACCTCTATTCACCTGAAAACAAAGGCAAAAGTACCCAATATTGATGCAAGTGCATTCAACTCCTATGCCGAACAGGCGAAGGACAACTGTCCGGTTTCCCAGGCATTAGCCGGAACCAAGATCTCACTCGAGGCAGAGCTGCTGTAAGTAAACTCGACACAATTCCAGGGCGGCCCAAAGGTCGCCCTGTGTATTAAAAAATCATCTGAATAAAGAGCCCAATAAAAAAACTAGAATCCAAAGTGACCAGGCAGTAATGCCAAAAGCTCTTCTTTGTCTGCTGTAATGAGAGGGACTGTTCCCATAATCGTAACTGAGCCATACACCAAATACTGCCATCAAAACAAGGGCTACGACTCCTACTACAGTGTGCAGATGTAACTCAAAACCTGCCGAAAGCATAGACATAAAGGAAGTTCCCAATACATCGAAGAAAAAACCGCTCCAGAAAACAAGTAAAATTGACTTGCTTACTTTCTTTAGATAAAACTCCCGCCACACCGCAGTCGTATACAAAAATAGTGCCAGGGTAACTGAAATTATTGCTGCAACTAACACGCACTTCTCCTGAAAAAGTCTTTATGAAAAAGTCTTAAATAAGTGTATTGAAGGCCCCGGGTAAATGCAAACCATCTCGATCAAGGCTTTGATTATTTGTATGTTGTAGGCTATTATACTGCCTGCGCATCATCAGATATTGCAGGGAGGAGATAATATGGCATTTAATCCGCTGGAACCAATCGAGAAGAATGATTCGGAACTGTTTGAGCAGATAGAAGCAGGCCGGGCGATGGCCTTCGGAGAAGGGGCTCTCGGCAAGAAAGAGAAACTTCTGATTGCCATGGCATTGGACGCTTCACACGGAGCTGTCAACGGTGTTCGTTCCCTGGCCTCGCAGGCGATGCAAGCGGGAGCTTCGAAACAGGAAGTGATGGAGGCGCTCAGAGTAGCCGGCTTCATCAGTGGTGTTGGCAGTATGTATACTGCCGCCGAGGCCCTACGCGATATTTTTGAGTAGCGGTTCAACCAGTGTCAGTGTAACAGACACCGGTTTTCGGTGAGGCTGGTTTCGACCTGGATGGTGGCGTGTTCAATACCGAACCGGTCGTGCAGATGCTGTTGTAGGCTCGAGAGAAAATCGTTGTCTATGCAGTTGTGATTCACCACCAGGTGCACAGTCAGGGCGATTTCCGTGGTACTCAAGGGCCACACATGCAAATCATGTATCGCCTCTACTTCAGCAATGTCCAGCAGATACAGCTTGATCTGTGGCAGGTCGATACTTTTGGGGACGGTATCGATGGCGTAGTTGATAGATTCCTTCAGGAGTCCCCAGGTCCCAATCAGGATGACTGCCGCGATTAGCAAACTCACCACCGGGTCGAGCCAAAGCCATCCGGTCAATGCAATCAGAACCCCTGAAAGGACCACCCCGACCGAAACCCCGGCATCGGCGGCCATGTGCAGAAAGGCCCCGCGGATGTTCAGGTCGTGCTTCTGTCCCTTGATAAACAGGAGGGCCGTTGCCGTGTTGATGACAACCCCAATGGAGGCCACGAATATCACCACGCTGCCCTCTACCGGGGCCGGCTGAAAAAACCGGCTGACCGACTCTCTGGCTATTCCGCCGATCGCCACCAGGAGCAGTATGCCGCTGATAAGCGAGGCCATTATGGTTACCTTTCGAAACCCGTAGGTACGCTTTTCGCTGGAACTGATCGTTGCCAGACGGGCGGCTCCCCAGGCAAGCAATAGACTGACCACATCACTGAGATTGTGCCCGGCATCGGCCACTAGTGCCAGCGAGTCGGCGGCCAAACCGTAACCGAACTCAACTGTAACGAATCCGATATTTAGAATTACGCCCAGTGCAAAGGCTCTATTGTAGGTTTGAATGCCTTGTGAGTGGGAATGGGAATGTGCCATATCTAATCAAAATCAACAGACTTCAGTATTCTGAGAAGCTCTTCCTCTGTCTCATTTTTGTAGTAGGAATAGGTAAACAGAAGTATATACTCATTGATTTTGGTTGCATAATGCTTCTGTTTTACAATGTTACCCATGAAGTTCAGGTCAGTCCGCAGGATGTGAAAGGTGCGTCCATCCAAGGTATACGTTTCAGAAGTATTCGATACCACGAAATTCCCCTGTGACCCCAGCAGCTGGTTCCGTACATGCTCAAGGTACTCCTGTCCGCTTTGTATGCCCGGATAGTCGGCCACGTTTTCGGCTAATCCGATAATATTCGGATTATAGTCCACTACCGTTCCAAGCGGATATTTGAAGAGGGTAAAAAGATAGACCACAGAAGCCTCCGCCTGTTCCTGCATTACCCTCGCTTCGGAATCATTCTGACCGAGATAATCTGATCCGGCCTTGGTTATTTTTTTCTCCATCTCTTCGTTCTGCAAAGCCCAGTCCTGGGGCAGACGAATGCTGAAGCCGAGATATTCATTCCGGTACACACCTTCCTCGAGAGATTCCGAGTTGATGGTAGCATTATCCACGCTTGAACAGGAACTCATTCCCAACAGCACTGTGAGCACAATCAAAATACATGTGGATTTACTTCTATTCATTGTTCCTCCCACTCTGAATACTATCAGTTCTTCATCATAATTGCTTTTACATTAAGGAAGTTTTTACATAAATTACTTTTGCCGGAAAACCTGATGCAACTTTGCGCCTCCTCGGCAGATATAGTACGGGTAAGAAACCTCCAGGCGGTATTGTCGCTCATAAAAATGTGTGCATCCCCGGTCTCGTTCTCGGTACGATATAGTTGCCATGAGTTACTCTCTTTTGCAAGCAGCCACTCTCCACCGGATTCGCCGGTTATCTCTATGAGTATTCCGGTGCCTTCAGGTGCGTGCAGGTTTCCATACCAATACGGTATCGCCCGGATGAGCGTGTCGATGACCGGTGCACACAGCTCCTTGGTAGTAATACCAGCCGCACCAACAGCTTCCCGTATCTGCTGCTGATGGTGCCAGCGTTCAGTATATTCCCGGGCAATATCGAACCAGTTTGAAGAGATAGTTTCGCCCGCCCAGGCTACGGAAAATGATGCCTGATCCATTAAATCCAGATTCACAATATAATCGGTCAGTTGTCGGTCAGCCAGGCTGAGCAGGTCAACTATCAGTTGCGGGCTGATAGTCTCGAACAGCTCGGCCCAGCCGTCATTGGCGCGGGCAATCATATCTGAAAGAACATCGAAGCTTACAGCATCCATTAGAGGATCCCCGGGGGGATATGCATCTCTCTGCAGCGAGAGCCTACTGAGAGCTGTCTGTAATAGATGCACGGCAATATGTTTCACACGCCAGTTCGGGTAGCAGGTACGGGCCTGCCACTCATCCGGGCCGAGCTGCGGCAGCAACTCGAGTAGTTTCCGGCTTATTAGCCCGAATTCAGTGCGTGTATCGATTTTTCCGAGCTCGTGTCTCGACATTGCTTCAGCCTCATCTTTTCCACACAGTTACCCAAAATGAACATTATTCGGGTTGGCGCTTATCCAGAATTTTCCGTGCACTACTCGACATCTCGGATTTACGCAGCCGGATAGCAGTCGGTGTTATTTCTATCAGTTCATCTTCACGTATGAACTGCACAGCCCGCTCTATGGTCATAGGCAGGATTGGAGTGAGGATGACATTGTCATCCTTCCCGGCCGCCCGCATATTGCTGAGTTTCTTGGCTTTACAGGGGTTCACATTCAGGTCGTTTTCCCGGTTGTGTTCGCCGACAATCATACCCTCGTACACCGGATCTCCCGGCACTACAAACAGGTTTCCGCGTGGTTCCAGATTGAACAGGGCGTACGGCACCGCCTGTCCCTGCCGGTCAGAAACCAGCGAACCGGTATGACGCTGGGGAAAGCTGCCTCGGTACTCTTCGTACCCCGATAGATAGGAATTGAGGATTCCGGTGCCCTTCGTGTCTGTGAGAAACTCATCCCGGTATCCGATCAGAGCGCGGGAGGGAATACTAAACTCGATTCTCACCCGGCCGGTCTGGTGGTTGGACATCGTCAGCATTCGGCCCTTGCGCTTGGAGAGCTTTTCGGTCACCACTCCCATGTACGCATCTTCACAATCAATGAACAGGTGTTCGATCGGTTCGAGAGTTTTGCCGTCTTCTTTTTTCATGATGACTTCGGGGCGGCCGACACAGAACTCGTATCCTTCCCTCCGCATGGTCTCAATAAGAATTACCATTTGAAACTCGCCGCGCCCCTTCACTATGAAGCTTTCTCCGTCACTGCTGCGCTCAACCTGCATGGAAACATTCTGCAGGGTCTCTTTCTTCAGCCGGTCGTAAATTTTTCCGGCCTGCACGATTGTCTTACCCTGCCCGGCAAACGGCCCGGTATTTTTCGTAAAACGCATGGCTACTGTCGGCTCGTCGACGGTAATACGCGGCAGAGCCTGGGGCTGTTCACGCGTGCCGATGGTATCTCCAATATGCACATCCTGAATTCCGGCTAACACAATGATATCGCCGGGTTCGGCACTGTCTGCATCTACAATCGACAAGCCCTGATACTGCTGCAGTTTCGACACCTTCAACGGCGCCGCCTTACCATCCGGCCCTATACACACCAGGCTCTCATTCGCCTTTACCCGGCCATTGTACACCTTCCCGATTACTAGACGACCGAGGTAGTCAGAGTAGTCCAGATCGGATACCAGCATCTGAAACGGCTGGTCAATATCAGCTACCGGTCCGGGAATCTCCTCGACAATTAGATCGAGCAGTTCGTGCAGGTTTTTACCCGGTTTCTCGAGACTGCTGGAGGCCACTCCATCCCTTCCGATTGCATACATCAGCGGAAAATCGAACTGATCATCCGCTGCATCCAGATCAATAAGCAGATCGTGAATCTCGTCGAGTACTTGCAGAGGTCGAGCATCCGGCCGGTCGATTTTATTAATTACCACCATAAGCGACAGGTGCGCTTCAAGGGCTTTTCCCAGTACGAAGCGGGTCTGCGGCAAAGGGCCTTCAGACGCATCGACCAGTAGAATGGCACCGTCGGCCATAGAGAGCGCTCTTTCCACCTCGCCTCCGAAATCGGCGTGTCCGGGCGTATCGATGATATTGATCTTGGTGCCCTTCCAGCCGATGGCACAGTTTTTGGCAGAGATGGTAATGCCCCGTTCACGCTCGAGGTCCATGCTGTCCATTATGCGTTCATCAACGACTTGTCCTTCGCGAAACACACCACTCTGTTGGAACATCGCATCTACCAGGGTTGTTTTACCGTGATCAACATGAGCGATTATAGCTATATTACGAATTTTCTCGTTACGGGGTCTTGTATGCACTGTAGTCTTCCTGAATTAAAAGTAATTTGATAAGAGGCTTCAACATATACTAATTTCCGGTTCTAATCAAGCAACAATAGCTCGGGACGTACCGCTCCGTGTCGCTCACTGCGACGGTTTTCAGCCTCCGTTCAGCAGCTTTCCGTCGCGTTTGTACAGTACAAGCCCGGGCCAGAGCATGAAAAAAGTGATCAGCTTCTTATTGGCCTGTTT
>CAZAMY010000132.1:5945-6656 GCA_964485995.1 uncultured Sediminispirochaeta sp. | reverse complement strand
CTACACGGCTCTGAACACTCTTTCCCTACACGACGCTCTTCCGATCTCGGCCTGATTACGGCGAACGGAATTGCCCGGCTTACAATTCACCGACTCACCCGAAGCTCACAGGCCGTAATCCCGGCAGACGCCACCCAGACACAAGGAGAAGTTAGCGCATGAGTGATAAAAATTTTTTTGTTTTACTGTGGGAGTTTTCTATTCGGCATTACGACCGGATTCTGAGTTTGATGGTGGAACATTTGGCGATTTCTTCCATCGCACTGGCGCTTACTCTGACCGTGTGTATTCCCCTTGGTATCTACCTCACCAGAAATGAAAAAATTGCTCCGTATGTGATTGGAGTGGCCAATGTGTTTCAGACGGTGCCGAGTCTTGCCCTGCTTGGGTTTCTCATTTTCGTGTTTGGTATCGGGAATGACAATGCGGTCTTTGCCCTGTTCCTGTATGCAATGCTGCCGGTACTCCAAAATACATATATCGGCATAAAGAGTATTCCTCCCTCTCTGGTGCAGTCTGCCCGGGGAATGGGACTCACCGACATGCAGATTCTCGCGCGCGTAGAATTACCGCTGGCACTTCCGGTGATTATCGGCGGGATACGGGTTGCGACAGTCTGGATCATCGGAACAGCCGCTCTGGCGGCCGCCATCGGTGGCGGCGGACTGGGAAGGCTTATCTTCTCAGGGCTCACCCAGATCCGCAACGAGG
>CAZAMY010000132.1:0-5935 GCA_964485995.1 uncultured Sediminispirochaeta sp. | reverse complement strand
TATTTTTGCCGGGGCATTCCCGGCGACTCTGCTCGCACTGGCCGGAGACCAGGGCTTGAAAGCCCTGCGTCACCACATCCGGCCGGAAAAACGGGCTCGTCGCATTGCCCGGCGGGAACGCAAATACTATCAGAAATTGAAACAGCAACAGGTGGTTGCCGGAAGCACAAAATAACCGCACTGTCGCAAAAAAAATATAAAGGAGTTTCCAATGAAAAAGAGTATCACACTAGTACTGGCGTTCACCCTATTTGCCGCCAGCCTGAGTGCCGGAGGGCAGCCGGAGGGAGTTAAGATTAAAGTGGCCGCCCAGAATGTAAACGAAACGGTCATTTTGGGCCATATGGCACAAATTCTCATCGATGAGAATACCGACTATTCGGCTGGTATCAATACCGAGTTTTCCGCATCTTCAGTGCTGCATCAGGCCATGAGCGGTGATGAAATCGATGTGTACCCCACCTGGACCGGTACCCAGCTGACCGGAATTCTGCGTTACGAGGGACCGAACCTTCCACCTGAAGAGACCTATAAACGGGTGAAAACCGGCTTTGAAGAGAACTTCGGCATGACCTGGTCGGAGCCGTTCGGTTTCAACAATACCTACGTGCTGACTGTTCGTGAGGAGACTGCTAAAGAGTACGGACTCGAGAAATCCTCGGACCTTGCTCCCTATGCAGAGGACTGGATCTTGGCCGGTGACGAAAACTATGACACCCGTCCGGATGCTCACCCCGGTTGGTCTAAGCACTACGGTATCGATTTCAAGAAAGTGCTGCCGATGCAGTACGGTCTTATCTACCGAGCAATTGACAATGGGGAAGTGGACGTCGCTTCGGCATACGCTACCGACTCCCGGATTGCCAAACTCAACCTGGTGATTCTGGATGATGATAAAAACTTCTTTCCCGACTACTCGGGTGCGTACGTAGTGAGTGAAAAGATTCAGACAGAGTACCCGGACGTACTGGAGGTGCTGAACACCCTCGGCGGCCGGATCGATACACCCACTATGAGCAGTCTGAACCTGCGCTATGATAATGGTGAAGATCCTGAGGTAGTTGCCCGCGAGTTTCTCGAAGCTCAAGGTCTGATAAACTAACCGAGCATATGCGTATGAGTGAATACGGACTTTTTTTACACGGGCGGTTTTCTGCCGCCCGTACTACTAAGAGCTTTAAAAGCATCGATCCGTCCACCGGCGAGACAATTGCCACTGTCTCCTCCGCCGGCCCTGAAGATATCGACGCGGCGGTGCAGGCTGCACGGTCTGCCTTCCCGGCATGGAGAGATTTAGCGCCGCCAGAGCGTGCGCTGGTGCTGTTAAAAACCGCCGACCGGATCGAAGGGCATGCCGAAGAGCTGGCCACGCTCGAAAGCCGCGATACCGGACGGGCTCTGATAGAAACCCGGGAGGATGTGGCAGCTTTTGTAGATTTGTTCCGCTACTTTGCCGGAGTAATCCGCAGTGAAGAGGATTCTGTAGTAACACACTCGAGCGAAGCCTTTTCGGTAATAGTGAGGGAGCCGTGCGGAGTTGCCGGATTGATCGTGCCCTGGAACTTTCCCTTTTTAATTGCCGGCTGGAAACTGGCGCCTGCGCTGGCCGCCGGTAATTGCGTGGTCTTGAAACCGGCCTCGAATACACCGATGTCTGCCTTGAAGTTCGCCGAACTGACGGCAGATTTGTATCCGGCTGGCGTGGTGAACGTGACTCCCGGACCGGGGAGTGTGTGTGGACAGGCTCTGGTAGAGCATCCGGGTGTGGACAAAATCGCCTTTACCGGTTCCACTGAAGTGGGGCGCAGAATAGCACAAGCGGCCGGAGACCGGGTCATCCCGATCACCCTCGAGTTGGGCGGGAAATCGGCAAACATAGTGTTTCCCGATGCCCCAATGGAGAAAGCCGTCGAGGCAGCTGCTATGGGCATACTGTACAGCCAGGGCCAGGTCTGCTGTGCCGGCAGCCGCTTGCTCCTGCATGATTCCATCCATGACCGGTTTTTAGAGCAGTTGATAGAGGAGTTCGGACGAGTGAAAATCGGAAATGCCGTGGATGAAAATACCCGGATGGGCCCGATGGTCGACCGGCTTCAGCTTGAAACCGTTCTCGAGTATGTCGAGGTCGGCAAGCGCGAAGGGGCCGTCTTGGCGTACGGCGGCGGGGCACTCGACGGTCCGGAGTATCAGAACGGCTGCTATATGCAGCCCACGATTTTCACCGCTGTGAAGCCTACAATGCGAATAGCCCGCGAAGAGATTTTCGGTCCGGTACTGGCGGTGAGCCGGTTCCGTGACGAGGCCGAGGCCCTGCGTATCGCCAACGATAGTGACTACGGATTAGCGGGAGCTGTGTGGACACGTGATCTGGGACGTGCGGTAAGAGTAGCCAAATCAATCGAAGCGGGTACGGTGTGGATTAACGAATACAATCTCGTACCTTCCGGCTCGCCATTTGGTGGTTATAAACATTCCGGATACGGACGTGAGGTGCATAAAATGGCATTGGAGAATTACAGCCGCACCAAATCAATATATGTAAATATCGACGAGACTCCCTTCGGCTGGTATAGCTGATCGGAATTCGAACCTTCAGGAACATCACGGTCTGCCTGTAACTGCCGCTGCAATAATTCAGCGATATCGGGCAGACCGGCTTGCTCCCGTTCCTCTTCTGCATTATCTTTATACTACTATGAGTATGTTTGTTTCAAAAGATTTCAAATTCGATGCGGCCCACAACATTGTCGATTATCACGGCAAATGTGAGACCCTGCACGGGCATACCTACCGTCTGCGGATTACCCTGAAAGGAAAACCTGCTGACGACGGCATGGTGCTTGACTTTACTATCCTCAAGAAGGAAGTAAAGGAGAAGGTTGTGGATGTGCTCGATCACAGCTATCTGAACGATATTCTCCCCCAATCTACCACAGAAAATATGGCCCAGTGGATCTGGAATAAGCTGGAGACCCCGCTGAACGGTGCCAACTACGGCCTGTGGGAGGTCGTGTTATGGGAAACCGACACAAGCTTTGTGACTCTGCGGCGGGATGAGAAATAACGGGATGAGAAGTAAGATGAACAATTCCAAGGATTTGAAAGATATCCAGAGTGAGACTGATAGGCGTAACGTCGGTATTCGAAAAGTAGGAGTGAAGGGGCTGCGCTATCCAATTTCTGTGCTCGACCGCAAGAGCGAGCGTCAGCATACCATTGCGACTATGAACATGTATGTGGATCTTCCCCACCACGAGCGGGGCACCCATATGAGCCGCTTTGTCGAAGTGCTCGAACGGCACACTGTAAAACTGTGGCCCAGCGACCTCGACGAGATTCTCGATGATGTGAGAAAGACTTTTCAGTGCGACACAGCTCACATCGATATCAGCTTTCCGTATTTTATACGCAAAGCTGCCCCGGTGAGCGGGATCGAAAGCCTAATGGAGTATACCTGTCGGCTGGAAGCCGAACGCGACGGTCATCTTGAAATGTGGTTTACTGTAGAGGTTCCGGTTACCAATTTGTGCCCCTGCTCAAAGGAGATCAGCGACTATGGCGCCCACAACCAGCGCGGCACCATCAAGATGCGGGTTCATACGAAGCACTTCATCTGGTACGAGGAACTGATTGAACTGGCCGAAGCATCGTCTTCGTCACCGCTGTACACGATCCTGAAGCGGCAGGACGAAAAATATGTGACCGAAAGGGCTTATGATAACCCGCGTTTCGTGGAGGATGCGGCCCGCGAAGTGGCTGTGAAGCTGAACGCTGATCAGCGTATCGACCAGTTCAGGGTGGAGGTGGAGAATTACGAATCCATCCACAACCACAGCGCCTATGCCTGTATTACTTCCGATGATATAACGACTTAGTTTCCAGCGCTCGCCCACAGCGAGTGCCGCGGCAGAACTCACAATATTATAACCATTCCGTTAATGTTCCCCTGAAACGGTTCGATATTAATACATAGTGAAGGATACAAGCCGTAAAGTCAGAATAGTGCGAATAGCGAATCTCTATTTTGGTATCGAGAACGAGGCCATAGAGAAGGTTCAGCGCCTCAATACTGATCAGGAAGAACCTGTGTCTCTGAGCTCCGAGGAGTGCGGGAAGTATAATCTCATCTACGGGGTCGATTTCTTCGGCATACCGGCCGACCGAAAAGGAGCGTATGTCATTCGCTATACCGCGGATAACATACGCTCTGGAATGATTGTAGATGAGGTGTATGAAGAACAGACGTATACCCCGCAACGGCAGGGAGAAACCCGCCTGATACTCGGAAGTACCGGCAGCAGTGCCGGATTCGTACCGGTGATCGATATAGTCGCATTTCATAAGCGGCTGGCTACGGTTTCACAGCGCAGAACTGCTCTATTCGATTCAATTGCTGAGGTCCGCCGACCTAATCTGCAGAATGTAGAAGCCGCTTCCGCTGAAGCCGCTCGTCGAAAGCAACAGCAGGCAAATCGAACTCGACGACGAACCAGATTCTATAACTGGTTCCTCGGGATCGTGAGTTCGATTAAGACGAAAGTAGCTGTATTTCTCATCTTCCTGATTCTGGCCTCAATGCTGGGAATCATCTTTTTTGAGAGCGGAATCAATACCGCTTTTCGAAGTCTATGGGATACCTTCTGGTACTCGATTGTAACTATCACAACTGTTGGGTACGGCGATAAAACCCCGATTACTATCGGAGGTAAAATAGTAGGGCTGCTCCTGATGGGAATGGGAGTAATAGTCATGGCGGCGGTTACTGGTCAAATCGCCTCATTCCTGGTTGAACAACAGATGCGCCGCAGGGAGGGCTTGTTAAAATTGAAGAATTTACAGAATCATTTTATCATTTGCGGGTGGCGGAGAGAGCTCGATCGTGTCATCGAGGGAATCTTAGCCGTGAATCCCCAGTACAGTGTCAGTGATCTGGTCCTAATTAACAATGTGGGCCATGAAGCAATGCAGCCGATTCTGCAGAATCCGCAGTTTCAGGGGATTCAGTATATAAACGGTGACTATATCGAAGAGGAGACTCTGCGGAGAGCCAATATTCACAGAGCCGCCAGAGTAATTATACTGGCCGATTTTGCCCAGAATTACTCCCAGCAAGAGGTCGACTCCCGGACGGTAATGGCGGTCCTCACCATCGAATCACTTACCAAACGGGTCTATGTTGCGGCAGAACTCTTGGATGACAAGTTCGAAAAGTATCTGAAACTGGCCAACTGTGACGAAATAATCCTTTCACGGGAGTATTCCAAAATGATTCTGGCCAATGCCTCTTCAGCATCCGGGATTTCGCATGTACTGCAGGACTTGCTTTCACCGCAGCACGGCAGCGGTTTGGAGATCAGAACAATTCCTGAATGGCTGGTGGATGAGCCTTTTGGCAAACTGATCGACTTTTACAATGCAACCTACGGATCAATCTGCATTGGCCTGCTCGAGAATACCGGCAATTTTTACCAACGCAAGCGGGAGGCGTTAAATGATGCACAGATGACACCAGACATCTCCACACTGGTAGAAAACCTGCGTACGGTGAAAGAGCTGGTTCCCAACAAGCCGGTCATAAATCCAGGGCGTGAGTACAAAATTCGCAAAAACTCGCGCGCCATTGTGATCGAACTCGGGACGCGTAAAGCGGTATAAGGAGCTGTTGTATGGATGCCGAACAGGAAGCCCGGTTAAAAAAGATAAAACTATTCGAGGATTTTGCCGGAGACCCAGCAGCCCTCGAGAAGATTTTTAATTTAGGGAAAATAAGCACCGCCCGCAAGGGTGACAAAATAATCGAAGAGGGTGATATCGGTGACAGTCTCTATATCCTGGTTTCCGGTACCGTACGCATCCAGAAGACCACTCTGCAGAGCCAGCCCTATACAGTTGTTATTTTGCATGAGGATGACAACCTGTCCTGCGGCAAGCTGGC
>CAZAMY010000131.1:0-6739 GCA_964485995.1 uncultured Sediminispirochaeta sp. | reverse complement strand
TCCGATGGCGATAATAACCTGGTCGGCTTCTACAATGAAGTTCTGCTGGTCCGACTGTTTGGGCGGTCGACGGCCGCTGCGGTCGAATTCGCCCAGCTGCATGCAGGCGCAGGTTACACCCTTAACCTTACCGACGCCGTTTTTCTCGATGGCGATGGGCTGGGTGAGGGTCTTCAGTTTTACTCCCTCTAACAGCGCCTCTTCGATCTCTTCGGCGTAAGCGGGCATCTGTTCCTGGGTCCGGCGGTAGAGGATAGTCACCTCTTCGGCGCCGAGCCGGATTGCGGTGCGTGCAGCGTCGACCGCTGCGTTTCCACCGCCGATAATGACCAGTTTTTTACCCACTGGTACTGAGCCGCGGATATTGTACTGCTTGAGGAAGTCGATCCCCTGTACTACTCCTTCGGCCTCTTCTCCTGGAATACCCATCGGCATGTTCACTGGAGCACCGATTCCGAGGAATGCGGCTTCATAGCCCTGGGAGCGCAGTTCTTTGAGGGTAAAATCACGGCCGAGCTTGCTGTCGGTAATAATATTCACACCCATGTTTTCAATCATGCGGACCTCACGGGCCAGGGTTTCGCGGGGCAGCCGGTAGGCCGGGATGGTTTGCACCATCATGCCGCCGGGCCGCTGTTCAGCCTCGAAGACTGTCGGCGAATAACCGAGGCGGGCCAGGAAGTAGGCGCAGGAGAGACCGGCCGGGCCTCCGCCGATAATGGCGATTTTGCGCTTGGCGTTGGCTGCGTTTTCCCGAATTTCGGGCAGCTGAACGGTAACCTCCTGGTCGACCATAAAGCGCTTGATACCGCGGATGGCCACCGAATCGTCCAATGTGGTGCGCCGACACTTCTCTTCGCAGGTGTGGAAGCAGACCCGGGCACATACGGCGGCAAAGGGGTTGCGTTCGCGGTGCAGCCGCAGGGCTTCGGCGTAGCGTTTTTCGCCGACCAGCGAAACGAATCCGGGTACATCGACCCCGGCGGGGCAGGCGCTCTGGCAGGGCGCTCTGACCAGTCCGGAACAGACTCCGGCTTCACAGTGTTTGTCGCGGATATGCTCCACGTATTCCTGCCGGAAGTGACGGATGGTAGAAAGCACGGGGTTCGGAGCCGTCTGGCCCAATCCGCACAGGGCGGTGTCCTTGATCTGTTCTCCCAGGGCAATCAGGCGCTCTATATCGTCTTCCTGTCCATCGCCTTCGGTAATGCGGGTCAGAATCTCGAGCATCCGTTTGGTTCCGACACGGCAAGGGGTACATTTCCCGCAGGACTCTTCCTGCACGAATTCGAGAAAGTAGCGGGCAACATCGACCATACAGGTGTCGTCGTCCATTACAATCAGTCCGCCGGATCCCATAATGGCGCCGAGTTCGCTCAGCGTGTTGTAATCAAGCGGAACGTTGAGATACTGTTTGGGAATACATCCGCCGGACGGTCCGCCGATTTGTGCGGCCTTGAACTGCTTGCCGCCGGGGATTCCTCCGCCGATGTCGTAAATCAGTTCGCCCAGGCTGGTACCGATCGGTACCTCTACCAGACCACTGATATTGATAGCACCGGCCAGTGCAAATACCTTAGTGCCCTTGCTCTCTTCGGTACCGAAGGAGGCGTACCAGCCGGATCCCTTATCTATAATGGCGGCAACGTTGGTGTACGTTTCCACATTGTTGAGCAGACTTGGTTTGTCCCATAGGCCTTTTTGGGCCGGAAAGGGCGGCCGGGGCCGCGGTTCGCCGCGTTTTCCTTCGATTGAGTGAATAAGTGCGGTTTCCTCTCCACAGACAAATGCACCGGAACCCATTCGGATCTCTAGGTCGAATGAAAACTCGGTGCCCATGATCTTTTCGCCGAGCAGTCCGGCTTCGCGGGCCTGCTCCAGGGCTTTGCCGAAACGGCTGACTGCCAGCGGGTACTCTGCCCGGACGTATACAAAGCCGCGGTCGGCTCCAACCGCATATGCGGCCAGGGTCATGCCTTCGATCAGGCTGTGCGGGTCGCCTTCGAGTACGCTGCGGTCCATGAACGCACCGGGGTCGCCTTCGTCGGCGTTACACAGCACGAACTTCTCGTCGCCCTCGGCTTTACTGGTGAACTCCCATTTCAGCCAGGTCGGGAACCCGGCGCCGCCGCGTCCGCGCAGCCCAGAATCCTTTACCTCTTGGATAACCTGCTGCGGGGTATACTTGGAAAGCGCCTTTGCCAGCGCGGAATACCCGCCTACAGCGATAAAATCGTCCAGATTCAAGGGATCGATATAGCCGCAGTTCCGCAGTACGATTCGGGCCTGCCCGCTGTAGAACTCTACCTTGTCGGCGGTATCTACCTGGCGGTTGTCGGAGAAGTTGCGGTGGGTGAGGTGTTTCACCACCTCTTTCTTCTTGAAGTGCTTCTGAACGATCTCTTCGGCGTCTTCGGGCTTAACACCCTCGTAAAAGACTTCCTCGGGCTTGATGAGCAGCACCGGTCCCTTGGCACAGGGACCCAGACATCCGGTTTCCTTGATTGGCACCGCTACGCCGGCCGCTTCAAAGGCCTTTTCCAGCGCATCTTTCACCTCTAATGCGCCGGAAGCGATGCAACCGGCTCCGGCACACAGGTGGATTACCTGCTCAGTGGCGGGACGGGATTTCTGGGCCGCTTTCTGGCGCTTCTCGAGATCTTTGACCGACTGAATTTTCATGTTCGCTTCCATTACGCTTCCTCCCCTTCGCACGGTTCAGAAACACGGAAAGGGACCAGCATGTCCTTTACTTTCGATGGTTTTACGCGCTGATACACGTGGTCATTGATCATCACAACCGGTGCTAAGCCGCAGGCTCCGTAGCAGCGTCCCACTTCGAGACTGAATACCCGGTCTTCGGTTGTACCGCCGACTTCGATTTCGAGATAGTCCTGAATTGCCTCCAGAACCTCTTTACCTCCGCGAACGTAGCATGCGGTACCCAGACATACCCTCACAATGTTCTTACCGCGAGGTATTGTGGAGAAGTAGGAGTAAAAACTGACTACTCCAGCCACCTCGCTGTAGGGGATGTTGAGTCGCAGGCTCACTTTTTTGAGAACCGGTTCGGGGAGATAACCGAACAGGTTTTGGGCGGTTTGCAGGACGGGAATCAAGGCCCCCTTTACACCGGAAAATGTATCAATGATCTCATCGATCCGGTTGGCCATCTCTTCCTCAGAGAGTTGATCGCTGCAACAGGCCCCCTGGTCCGTTTGTTTTTGATCTAGCTGTGCATCCACTGCCATAGATCACCCTCCTTATGTTTTATAGCGCTATGCGCTTAGTTACCGGTGATCACACTTATTTTGCTCAGCGCTGAAGTACAAAAAATATCAATATACTGTTTTTTATTACTACGAATAATTAAATATTTACTTTTTTTAATATAATATTGAACCAAAAAAGCCTGATTATGTGAAAGAGCTCACTTATTGTTGCAATTATAAGATATCATGGAACTTGTTATCTGTCCAAAAAAAAATTAAATTAATGCAGAAAAGAACAAAGATGATAGGTTGTGAATAAACCGCAAATTGTGGAAATCGTTGTTTCGAAATTTTCAGAAATGGAGCATACTATTGTGGGAAGCTAATAGGAGCGTGGAAATGAAAGGCATCTCTATCGATGCGCTGCCGCATCCGGCAATGGTGATAGACAGCGCTCTTACTATTCAGTTCGCAAATCAGCGGTTTGTGCAGTTGCTCGGGTATAAGAATGAGCGTATGTTTGCCGGACTGCCGCTGCACACCCTAATGCCCGTCACAAAACTGGAAAGCGGACAGGAGTTCGCAGTAAGTATCGGCCATGCTGATGGAAATAGCATCAAAGTGCAGGTGCAGGTTCTCTCAGAGCCCCATTCCGGTGGGTATTTAGTGGTTTTGTTAGAGGAATCTCACCAGAATCAGATAACAGAAGAGAGCATCGAATGCCGACTGGCCCGTGCCCTCGTTTCGGCCAGCGATGCCGAGCATACGTATCAGGACCTGCTGAAGTATATTGGCGAGTATTACGGCTTCTCTGCAGGTGCTGTATATTTAAAAGGAGAAAACGAAGCGAACCTGGATCTCAGGTATTCATACAATCTGCCGGAACCGATACTGCGTTTTCTGCACAACCATGATTCCCGGGACTGGGCGGCCGGCATAAATAGTCCACAGCTCTTCAGCCAAAGCAGCCGTGAAAATCCAATTTCGCCCCTTCTCCAGGAGCAGGGTGTTGACTCGATGTTGTTGATTCCGGTTGAAGACGAACCCCGTCTCCATGCCATATTCACCCTGCTCTCCTGTGAAAACACAGAGTTTCTGGACACACAGATGAGGGAGGTGAGCAGGGTCTCAGACTACTTGAGAAAGATTGCCCTGCGCCTTTCCAATGAGCAAAAACTCGAAAGCGCGGAAAAGCTGTTTCGTTCTCTGGTCCGCTCCATGCCGAGCGGACTTATCGTCAGAGACCGGAGCGAGAAGATCCTGTTTTACAACCTGGCGGCAGCGCGGCTGTTCGGTTTGCGAAACGACACGAGCCTCGATCCTGAGGTTATATTCAAAGATGTGAAGGTTCTTCACAGAAACGGCGAGACCACTGTTCAATCCAAGCTGCCGAGTATCGTGTCGCTCAAGGAAGGCCGTAAAATACGTAACTATGAACTAAAGGTTATTCGCTCCGACGGCTCTTACCGCTGGCTGTCGGTGAACTCCGAACCCCTCTTTCGTGCCAGCGAGGTTGCCCCGTATGCCGCCGTGGCGACCTTCAGGGATATTACTGAAAACCGCAAAATAGTGCAGGAAATCGAACGGGCCCGGCAGATTGCCGAAGAGGCCAGTAAATCAAAAAGCCGCTTTTTGGCCAATATTAGCCATGAAATACGCACTCCCCTCAGCGGAATTATGGGGATGACGGATATTCTGCTGGGCTCAGATCCCAAGGCGGAGCAGCGGGAGCAGCTCTTGCTCATGAAAGATGCCGAGGAGTCACTGCTTGATATCATCAACAAAGTACTCGAACTCTCGAAAATAGAATCGGGAAACATTATTATCGAAAACAACACCTTCCTGCTTCGAAATACGGTCAAAAAGGCTATTCTACCCCTATTCATGGGCACCCAACCCGCTGAACTGACAATGGATATCAATATATCCGATGATGCTCCGAATGTGCTGATAGGCGATGCCTTACGTGTGCAGCAGGTTCTGGCCAATCTGGTAAGCAACGCCATTAAATTCACTAATCGGGGACGAATCTCTGTAAACGTGAGCCTGCAGAGAAAACTGCACGACAGTGTAAAGCTCTGTTTTGCGGTGAAAGACAGCGGAATGGGCATACCGGAAAGCGAGCTGGAGCGAATATTCGAAAACTTTCAACAGGTCGATTCCAGCTTTTCGAAACGGCATCAGGGATCAGGCTTAGGGCTCTCGATCACAAAACAGCTGGTAGAAATTATGGGCGGTGAGATCTGGGTTGAGAGTTTTCCCGGCAAAGGCAGCAGCTTTTTCTTTACAATTGATTTCATACTGGCCGGCGGTAAGAAGAGTAAAGAAAAGCGGCAAAGCGGAGTTATTCCTTCGCACACGTATTCACTTTCAATTCTTCTGGCTGAAGATAATATACTCAATCAAAAGTCTATTTCCTATTTCTTAACAGAAATGGGACATAGTGTAGAGATAGCTCAGAACGGAAAAGAGGCCCTGGAAAAACTGCGCCGGGAAAAATATGATTTAGTTTTGATGGATGTGCAGATGCCGGTCATGAACGGGCTGGAAGCTACCCGCAGAATACGTAAGGCCGACACCTCACACTTTGATCCGCAGATCCCGATAGTCGCGCTTACCGCGTATGCAATGAAAGAGGATGTGCACCACATCCTGTCCAGCGGCATGAACGCATATGTGTCGAAACCGCTTTCGAGAGATATTCTCGCACAGGCAATCGGCAGCGTGCTGCACTATGAAGGTGACCCTGATTACAGTTTTATCGATCAACAGGATATTTTTACCGGTGTTCCGCATGCAAGCGAAGAGGATCTAACCGATTTCAGTACCTTTGTTCAGGATTATCAGGGTGATTTGCAGATTGCACAACAGCTGCTCGAACTCTTTCATCGGGATGTACCGGGAAGAATTGAGGAAATTGAAGCGGAGCTGAGTGCTGACGCTATTCAGCATACGGTGGATATGTTTCACTCTCTGACTAATAATCTGTCGGCAGTGCGGCTGTACGGTTTGGCGAACATGAGTCGTAATCTCGAACGCGAGGCCCTGCGCGGTAATTCCGATCGCTTGCAAGAGCTGTTCCCTGAATTCAAGTCGGAGTTGGAACAGGCATTGCTTCACTCTCAGGAGTATCTTACGCAGATCAAAGGGATGCTCGAGAAGTAGGCTGCGACCAGGCGCCGATTGCCACCAGCTGGGCGGCTGCCTGGTCGGCCCAGCCGCGGTTGGCCTGCGGACTGGCGGGACTGGGATGCAGTACCGATCCGACTACCGGCCTTCCGGCCCCACCGGCCTCTGTGGAACCGGCCTCTGTGGAACCAGCCGCCTGTAAAGCCGCACGGATTCTCTGTTCGGCGAACTTGCCGACGCCTATTACGTAGTCCGGCCTGAGTGCGGCGATAATTTCTAAAAGGTGCGCATCACAGGCGGCAAACAGGGCCTGGCGCTCATCCTTGGGAAGCTTGTCCGGTGTGAGGTTCTTCCCGCCTGCCTCCATAAAAATCAAAGGACAGTAATTGGCTACATAA
>CAZAMY010000130.1:0-6763 GCA_964485995.1 uncultured Sediminispirochaeta sp. | reverse complement strand
AGCGGATCCGCCCACTCATTCTGCGAACTGCTAGCCTGCTCCGGAGGATGCATCGACGGCTGCGGCTTTGAATCCGCCATTCCCCTAGCCGAACGCCACCGGCGGATCATCGAGTTTGCCGACGGGCAGCACCACTCTTCGACAGAGTCGGCGGATGAAGCGGAGGCGCCTACTCAGCAGGAGGGCGCACTGGATGAGTATTACCGTGCCTACACCAAGGCGCCGGCCGCCGACTTACCCCGGTACACTGATAAAGAGATACAGGGCGCCTTACAGAGGCTGGGGAAATCTAATTCCGAGGACCAGAAGGACTGTGGAGGCTGCGGGTACAATACGTGCCGGGACTTTGCCGCTGCCTGGCTGGGCGGCATGGCCGAAAAAGAGATGTGTGTTACGGAAATGCGGAAGCTGGCGCAAAGAAAGGCCAATGCCCTCATCCGTAAAATTCCGCTCGGCATAGCCCTTATCGATAGTGATCGGAAAATTGTGGAATGCAATGGCCGCTTCCTGTCCCTGTTCTGTGATTTTGAAGAGGAGCCGAGTGAAGAAGTTATTACCCGTACCTTTGGAAGTTCGGTAGAGAACTTCTTGAAAGAACCGGAGCTTCTTCAATCGGCCTTCACCACCCGGCAGAGTCGCGAGCAGATACTGCGCACCAGCGATAAGGTCCTCGAGGCCCACTGCTTCTGTATCCAACCGGACCGGCTGATAGGAATAACCCTGCATGATATCACGACATCTTCAGTCAAACGGAGTATGGTAGTAAAAAAGGCGCAGGAGGTTATCCGCAAGAATCTCAGCAGCGTACAGCAGATTGCCGGGCTCCTGGGAGAAAATGCCGCAGAAACTGAAATCCTTTTGAATCAACTAATTGAAACCTTCGACCCGGAGGACGTACCGCAGGGAGGCCGACAGTGAAAGGATTCCTGGATATCGAGTGCAGCCGGGTGTTCAAACACCGGGCCGACATTAGTGGAGATGTCTTTCTCATCAACCGTCATGAAAACAGCGACCGCATGGTCTGCACCCTTTCGGATGGTCTCGGCAGCGGTGTTAAGGCAAATGTGCTGGCGAACCTCACCGCCACAATGGCGCAGAAATATGTACTGAATGATATTGATGTGGAGCGTGCGGCCCAGATCATTATGAATACCCTTCCGATCTGCACCCGCAGAAAAATCAGTTACTCGACCTTTACCATTCTCGACATCGATTCCCAGCGGCACAGCCGCATAATCGAATACGATAATCCGGGCATCATCTTTTTAAAAAAAGGCCGGGCAGCGCACATCGAAAAACGCGCAATCAACCTGGGGCGGGACGCCCAGATCGACCGCACGCGAACACTGCAGTATTCAGAGGTCAAACTAGAAGTGGGTGACCGGCTGATAGTCTGCAGCGACGGCGTTACCCAAAGCGGTATGGGCTCGCACCGGCATCCTTTGGGGTGGCGGCGTGAAGAGCTGATACATTTTATCGAAGCCCAACTGGAGCGCAATCCGGAAATATCCTCCCGCAGTCTGGCATCTGCAATTACCACTCGTGCGCACACATTGGACGGTTATTCTTCGAAGGACGACATCACCTGCAGCGTGGTGTACTGCCGAAAACCACGGAATACTTTGCTGGTCACCGGACCTCCCTTCGACAGAACCAGAAACACCCATCTGATTGAACAGACAAGGCAATTTAACGGGAAAAAGATTGTGTGCGGAGGTACTACTGCTACCATCATCGCCTCAGGCATAGGAGTTACTCCACAGGTTATACCCTCGAGCGGCAGTGCAAAGGTACCGCCGATCGCAGAAATGGAAGGAATTGACCTGGTAACCGAGGGTATGCTGACACTCAATCAGACAGCGGCCTTGTTATCTGATCCAGAGCATCCAGCGGCGCCCTTCAGCTACCCGCAGGATGGTGCAGAAATGCTCCTGAATCATCTGCTGGACAGCGATAAGGTGCACTTCTTAGTAGGGACCAAAATCAACGAGGCCCACCAGAACCCGGACATGCCGCAGGATATGGGCATCCGCCGGACCCTGGTGAAGCGCATTTCCGAAATACTCAACACCACTTATCTAAAAGAAACTGAAATCGAATATGTATAAAAAAGGAGCGGCTCTTCCGCAGAAGAGCCGCCCACCATACAAAAGGAGGTTCCGGAACACCTGGCAGTGGATGGTGCGGTGCCCCGAAAAACTATTTTATAAAACCAAATCAGCCTACGGCTAATTGATCTTTCAATGGAACCAGACTCGGGGTGGTCATCCCTGGCACCATCGGTGCAAAGACGTTCGCCAGGACCTCCCCGGAAGCCGGATAGATGGCCTTTAGCACAGGCGGCAGAAGTACTCCATTGCCTGTGTGCCACATTCGCTATTTTATTAACGATATTATTCTATCGATACAAATCAATTCTGTCAAGCACACAAAGGACCTCTTCAGTAAGAGCATAGTTTACTCGACTGTTTCGACTTTAAGCGTACCTCGGTTCTCAATCAGATAGAGCAGCGCCAGAGAACCGGCAGAAAAGAGAGAGATAATCGCCATCAGGGGCCACACCAGTTCTACCGAGTACAGCTCAATGAACTTGCCCATGACCGGCGGCCCGAGGGCGAAGCCCGTGCCGATAACAATCGGCAGCAAAGCATTGAACCGCCCGCGGTGGCTGATGGGAGTATGCGAGGCGATATACACATTGGTGTTGGTCGCCTGCAGTATCTCTCCGAGGGTCCAGATGACCGTGGAAAGCATGAACAACAAGAGCGAGCCTATGCTGTAGATCATGCCGAAGCCGACTGCAAACAGAATTCCGGCAACAGCGACACTCAGCACTGGACGCACCCTTTTGGTGATACTGATCAGCGGAGTGGTGAGAAAAATCACGACTAAGGCATTCACCGTCATCAGATAGCCGTAGAATACCGGCCCCTTATGCGGGAACAGCTCTTCGAGCTGCAGCGGCAGACTGAAGGTGAACTGCGCGTAGACAAAAGTCAACAGCAGCGACAGCAGCGAAAAGAAAATCAGGTACGGCCGGCGCAGAAGAACCGGGAAAAGTCCGCCGATTTCGGACCTTTCATTGGACTTTTCATCGGCACTGGCGGAAAGAGCCTCTTCCGAAGGTTTCGTCTCCGGTACCATTGCAATCACAAAGCCTAATGCCACAAAAGTCGTTAATGCATCTCCAATAAATAATAAGGGCAGAGAATGGACAAACAGAAACCCGGCTATCATCGGCCCCACCGAAAAACCGATATTGTGACCTAAATAGAGAAGAGAAAAGGCCGCCTTGCGCTGTTCACCGCTCGTCATATCGGCAGTAATGGCCTCATGGGTGGGGTTCGCGGCTCCGCCGAAAAAGTGGGTGGCAATAATTAGCCAGGGGACAATCGGGCTGGTCCCCAGAAAGGCGCAGGGAACCAGCATTACACCGGCCAAGCCCTGGGCAACAATCAGTACCTTCTTACGGCCGATGTGATCGGCCAGCTTGCCGCCGAGGAGCGATCCGGGCACATATGCTATTGAAGCGAAAAATATAAAACTGCCGGCCGCGGCGCTGCTGTACCCGAGACGCTGGGTAAGAAAAAAGGTAAGAAAGGGATAAACTAAATTGCCGATCGCATTCACGATCTGGGCAAGAAAAAGAGCGTAGATACCCCGCGGCAGACCGCGATACATGCCAAACCACTTTTCAAACATACTGCTAATCCTTTTTTATGTTTGTAAACAATATCTCGGGCGCCTGTGCCCACCACGAACACCCTGCCCCAGGCCGGGCCGGGCCGGGCCGGGCCGGGCCGGAATAGAAGCATGTAGTATTCTGTTTTTTCTTTCAAGTCTGCCGCGGGCTCCATTTGCTTTTTTCGTGAACTACCTACCATCAAATTTTGTGCGCGGTTTGTTGGCAACTTTTTCTATGCTTTTTCTATGCTTCATTTGACCGTAAAATTGAAGCAGAGTATAATCTAAGTAGGTATATAGAAGTGAAAGGAGATATTATGTTCACTTCTATACCAAAATCGATAAGGGATAAACTCGGCGACCAAGGGGCCGAGTCTTTAGCGAAAATACTCACTGAGTTCGAAAACTATCTCGGGGAGTCGATTATCAACCAATCTGATTACCGCTTCGAAAAGGCACTAACTCAAAGCTCCTCCCAGTTGCGGCAAGAGATAGCTGCAATGGGCAGCGGCTTGCAAGCTGAACTGGCCAATATGCAGGCCACTCTTAGAGAAGAGATGGCCGAATTGAGGGCTGAACTCCGCCAGGAAATGATGGCCATGCAAACAAGCCTACGTGAAGAAATGATGGCCATTCAATCAAGCCTACGTGAAGAAATGACGTCCATGAAAGCGGAGCTGCGGGTAGAAATGGAAAAGAATAAATCGAGTACCATTCGCTGGATGTTTATATTTTGGGTAGGTCAGATCGGAGTGCTTACCAGTATTCTGTTTGCTTTCTTCCGTTAAAGGAAGCGGCCGGTATGCCTATAGCCCCCACTAGCGGCATCCAGTAAGCCGAATAGTATAAAAAGAACTAAAGCTGCTCACTTATAACCGGACACAATCCGCAGCAGTTCCACCCGGCTTTTGGCACCGGTTTTTTGAAACACATTGTAGATGTGAGTGCGGGCTGTAGAGAGAGAAACGTACATTTTATCGGCGATCTCCTGATTGCTCAAACCGTGGGCAATCAACTCGACTACCTCAGCTTCTCGCCGGGAGATCTTATAGGCGGATACAAAGGATTCGCTGATTTTTCCCTCTTCGAGCAGGGTTGTTGGCCTGGATAAATACCGCAGGAAAACGCCGATGGTTATTATGCTCCACACAGTAAAATAGAAGAAGTCCAGAGAAATATGCAAACGCTCGATAGCCGGAAACTGGTAGGATATCAGATAAAACAGAGCGGAAGCCGGTGCAAATATCAAGGTGAGCAGGCTGAGCCGCCGCAGTAAGATTGACAAGGTTTCATCCGCTTCAGCTTCCGAGGAGCGGTAAAACACCATCCCCAGGAAAAAGAGGTACACCGATATCAGCGCCACCGAGGGAAAACGGATACGGGCGGCAGCCTCAGGAGGGCCAATCACTACCAGAAGCATCCTCCCGACTTGAATTGCCACCACGAATACAGTAAACACAAGCGCCAGATAATTCGGCACCCGCGGCAGCCGCAGCATCAGTACCAGGAGTCCTCCATACAGAGCCAGAGCTACGCCCAGGCCCAATCCGTACTGAACATACATATACCCGGGAATTGTCTTCAGAATAGAAACAAAGTAATACTGAATCAGGGTTAAGAACACCGATGCCAGTAAACAGCTCATGACCAACAAAAGCGGGCCGGTTATCCGGCGGCGCATACGCTGATGCAGCATAGCCATGGACACCACACCGGCTACTCCAAAGGAGACATGAGTTATATACATAAAAAGAATTAAATGGTTCACGAGTAGGCCAATGGTAGTCCGAGAAAGAAAGCGATGTCAAGTCACTCAGCGCGGCCATGTATCCCGACCGCCCGCAGGGGCGGCCGGGAAAGAGACTAGAATTCTCTTATTTCCAGACGATAACTGCCGACAGCCGCATCTATCTCACTCACCTCGAGGTAGTACCCCCTCCCGCCGGTCAGCTGCTGGGAAATTCTGGCATTGTAGCCGTTGCCGCTGTCGTCATCGCTGGCAATCTCAGTTCCGTCGGCGGAGTAGAGACGCAGCATAGGGTCGATATCGCTGCGGGTTTCAATGATCATCTGCGGGTTCCGGCCCGGCGGTACGGAAAAGTGGAACCAGTCCACATCCCCCTGAGGAAAAAACTGTGTATCCACCGCGCCTCCGCCCACAGCGTCGCTTTCGCGGTCTGTAGCCCAGTCTGAGTCGCTGCCCCTGCCCCAGTCCAGAGGGAACTCCGTCGCGGTGCTTCTCGAATTGTTCAGCTCCAGCGGGTCATCTATCTCTTGCGTCTCTGCATACAGGGTATACGGGCCTATCTCCGAATCGTCGTACCCGCTCACCCTGAACAAGTAGCGTTTCCCCGGCTCGGTTACCACCGATGCGCGGGCATTCTCAGTCTCATTATAATCGTCGTTCTGTGCAATCGGGGTGTAGCGGTCATCCTCGGCGTATACAGTGATCACAGTGTCGAGATCGCCGCGGGTGCCGAAGCTCACCACCTGCTGATCGCCTCCGGCCGCGTACACAAACCAGTCTTCATCCCCCGAGGGGGCCAGGGTATGATCGCTGATCTGCTCACCCGCGGCAATGGCATCGGGATTATCCATGCTGTCCGGCTCATATAAGTCCGCCGCCTGACTCATCTCGCCGGTACTGAGCATACTAATCATTGCATTGTTCAACTGCAGCTCGCTCTGATGCGAAGCGAAAATCGTACCGCGCCGCGGATCGATAATACTTGTGTGAACCCTGAGCACCCTGTCGAGGCGAACTATTTTGCCGGCAATCACATAATCGGCCGCAGGCATCGAAAACCCCGGATTACTCTGCAGCAGCAGGTCTTCGAACTCGTTGGCCAGCACCGAAATCGAAGCCGGCGCAGACTCTATCAGCTCGCTTCGCACCTCCGCCGAGAGCAGTTCACCCAAGCTGCTGCGCCGCCCTTCAAAACTGTACGGATTCAGATTCAGCAGAATCTCGGCACGCCCGGAGGCCCGCCGGCTGACCTTTTCCACAATAAACTCCGCAATATCCTCGGCAGAGTCCGTAACCTCATCTCCAAACTCTGCCTGCTCCTGCGCACTCGCC